>CAZDRA010000167.1:0-8361 GCA_964507705.1 uncultured Roseivirgaceae bacterium
TTTGAGGATAGTTTTCAGGGATTTTTCGCATAGCATTCCAAACATAGTCCCATGGCTCCCAGGGCCTAACTTCTATTTCATGTAGTGTGATTGCTTCCGGATCCAGTTTGATTTTCAAATCAGATTCAATAGTTCGAACTCTAACCTCAAAACTTTTATATCCCATATATGAGCAATAAAGAATGGAATCATTATAGTTTTCAGGTACCGATAATATAAATCTCCCTTCGCCATTGGAGGCAGTGCCAAGAGTTGTCCCTTTGATTCCGATTGTGGCATAAGGCAGTGAATTGAAGGTTTTCGAGTCCAAGATCTCTCCTTCAATAATGCTGTGCTGGCTAATTGAATAATGTGAAAATGAAATTAGTAGTAATAAGAAGCCTGTTTTTTTCAATAATATCATTTTTGTTAAACGATCCTTAGAAAGAAATTTTAACCTTGAGATTGCAATTCGTACAGTGGAGATTCGATTCATAAGCTGAAACCTGGCAACAATTATTTACTTTCACCAACCCCTGGTTTAAATCCGGGCTTCCCTTCCGATTTGTTGCTATAGAATCTTTGGGTAGGATAAGCAAAATCAATTTCGTCGCTTTTAGCAAATACTTTCAATACCTCTTCCCAGATGATTTGTTCATAACTTCTTCTCTGTCTGGGATCACAAAGAAACCGCATAGTGAGCATGACTCCAGAGTCTTTTACAGACGTATAAACTATTGGAGTAAGATTTTCATAAAAGATCATGTACTTCTTGCTGGCATCCTTAATTTTTTTTTCAGCGGATTTCGAAATATGCACAGACTTATCTACTACTATACCTTCAAGAATCTGTTTGGCCTTTTGCCAATTACTTTCAAAAGTGACCAGTACTCCCATCTCATGCCAAATAAAATTGAACCCTATACTGTAATTTGCCAATACATTCATAAATACTCTTGAATTTGGAATATGCAGAATTCTACCGGTACTTTGATCTGCGTCAACCCAATTCCCGATTTCTATAATGGTAAACTGAAATATTCTGATATCAATTACATCTCCTGCATGATCTCCAACTTGAATTCTGTCTCCTGCCTCAAAGGGCTTTCTCCAAATGATAAAAAGCCATCCGGCAAGGTCTGTAATGGGATCTTTTAGTGCAATGGCAATTCCGGCAGATAAAAGGCCAAAGAAGGTAAGAAGGGACTTAAATTCCTGGATCCAAATTGAACTGATGATGAGAATACCAAAGAAAAAAGTTATGTAATCCTGAGTTTTTCTCCACTTATACCTATAGTAAACATCCTCTGTATTGCTGGATACAATACGGCTTATAATCTTGTTTAGTAAAATAAATCCCAGTATGACAATTATTGACTTTAACAGTTTTGCAGTAAAGACTGGGCTAAATCCTAATATTTGATGTATCCAGTCATAAAAATTTTCCATATAGCTAACTTATGAAAATTATTCAAAAAGGACTTATTTTTTAATTCAAAAAAAGCCGGGTTACCCCGGCTTTGACAAATGCTATATTCATCTTATTCTAAAGCATGATGAAGGTTAAATGTAACTACTGGTTTTTTTGAAAAATTCACCACATCTTCCGCAATGCTGTGATCGAATAACCTGAAAAATCCAGTTCTACCATAAGTAGCCATCATTACCATATCCATTTTGAAATCTTCCGTAAACCACACAATTCCCTCCTCTTCGTGCTGATGACTATATGCATGAATCTTATAATTTTCCAGCTCGTTTTCTTTGACGTAATTTTTAAGATTTTTTATAATTTCTCTTTCGTTTCTAAAATGATTTGGGGTATTTACATAAACCAAATGTAATTCGGCCTCAAATAATTGTTGAATACTTTTTACCATATTGATATATGCAGGATTTAATTCTTTAAAATCTGAGGCAAAAGAAATTTTCTCAATATCATGCAGCTTCACCTTTTTTCTAAGTGTCAAAACCGGACAGCTCGCATACCTCACTACTTTTTCGGCGGTAGATCCTATCAGGCTTTCTTCCCAATCATTTACTCCAGTAGTACCCATTATTATGAAATCGGCATCAGACTCTGTTATTTCTTCTTCGATAGCATGGTATGGAGTTCCCATCATTATTTTATCTGTAATATCGATATCGGCATACGAGGGGTCGTTTAATGTTTCTGCCAATTGGCCTTTTCTCTTTTTAAATAACTGGATAAAATAAATATCATCCATTTCAATACCCGTGGATATAGTACCCATAGTTGAAAGCCCCGTGCTTCCAAGAAAAACCGTTTGCTTTTTGGCATATTCTATCACGTGCATTAATACAATTTTTGCGCCTGTTTTACTTGCAATTTCAGAAGCTAAATCCAATGCATTCTGCGCTTGCTCTGAAAAGTCGGTTGGAACAATGATCTTTTTCATATTTTAAAAAGTTTAGAATTTGTTTAACGAAATGGTAAAAATTAATTATTTGCATTATATCTTTAATTTAAACAATATTCACTGGTATTGCAATTTTATAGTTATAATGAAATAAAATTTTTGTTGTAATTAATATCAAGACAACCCATTTTTACAAAAAAAAATTTATCCAAATTTAAATCGAACTTTAAACTGCTAAAACCACACACCTTATCATGCCAAGGAAGAAGAACCAAAATATTATCCGCGAGCCATTGTGGTACAAGGATGCCATCATTTATGAATTGCACATCAAAGCATTTATGGATAAAAATAATGATGGCATTGGAGATTTTGAAGGTCTTTACAGCAAGCTAGATTATCTCGAAAGTTTGGGAGTTACAGCCATCTGGCTATTGCCCTTTTATCCATCTCCTTTTAAAGACGATGGTTACGATATTGCTGATTATAATACCATAAATGAGGTTTATGGTGACATGGCTGATTTCAAAAAGTTTCTCAACGAAGCTCACAGGAGAAATCTAAAAGTGATAACTGAACTGGTGATGAATCATACTTCCGATCAGCATGAGTGGTTTCAGAGAGCAAGGCATGCCCCAAAAGGCTCGCCGGAAAGGGATTATTACGTCTGGTCAGATGATCCGGAAAAATTTAAAGATGCCCGAATTATTTTTACAGACTATGAATCATCAAACTGGACCTGGGATCCTGTAGCCGGACAATATTTTTGGCATCGCTTTTTCCATCACCAACCAGATTTGAATTATCACAATCCACTGGTCGAAAAGGAAATGTTCAAGGCTATGGATTTTTGGCTGAATCTCGGAGTCGATGGATTTAGACTAGACGCCATACCCTATCTTTTTGAGGAAGATGGAACCAATTGCGAAAACCTGCCGCAAACCCATGAATTTTTAAAGAAATTACGTGCCTTTGTAGATAGCAAATACGACAATATTTTGCTACTGGCAGAAGCGAATATGTGGCCTGAAGATAGTGCATCGTATTTTGGCGATGGTGACGAATGTCAGATGAACTATCATTTTCCGATAATGCCCAGGATGTTTATGGCTGTAAATATGGAAAACCGATATCCAATTATAGACATCATTGATCAGACGCCTGCCATACCGGAAACATGCCAATGGGCAACATTTTTGAGGAATCACGATGAACTGACCCTGGAAATGGTGACCGAGGAAGAGCGGGATTATATGTATAAAGTCTATACTAAAGATCCGCTTGCCAGGATAAACCTTGGGATCAGAAAAAGATTGGCGCCGTTGTTGGACAATGACCGCAGGAAAATTGAATTGATGAACGTGCTGCTTTTTTCATTACCGGGCACTCCGGTAATATATTATGGCGATGAAATTGGTATGGGTGACAACTACTATCTTGGTGATCGTGATGGCGTGAGAACTCCAATGCAATGGCATCCCGGAAGAAATGGTGGATTTTCTAAAGCCAATCCGCACAAACTATATCTCCCACTCATCATTGACCCCGAGTATAAATATGAAAATATAAATGTTGAAACTCAATTGACCAATTCCAACTCTTTGTTGTGGTGGACAAGACGATTGATAAAAATGCGAACTCGATTTAAAGCATTTAGTCGAGGAGAAATTACGTTTTTAGAATCAGAAAATTCTAAAGCATTGGCCTTTGTGAGATCATATGAAAATGAACAGATTCTTGTAGTTGTCAATTTATCAAGATATGCCCAGGCGGCTTCCGTAGAAATGCAACCTCTGAAAGATTTGATTCCGGTAGAAGTTTTTAGCCAAAATAGGTTTCCAAAAATTGGTACTGAACCATATGATTTTACTTTGAGCCCTTATGGGTACTATTGGTTTAAGCTTGTCAAGGAAGAGGAAAAAGTGTCAATAATCCCAGTGAATAGCATCAAGGTTTTAGAAATAAAAAAGTGGAAAGACCTGATAAGTGCAACTATCAAAGACAGTGTAAAAAACGATATTCTTCTTCCATACCTCAATAATCAGCAATGGTTTAATACCCGAAACAGGAAAATTGAATCAATAAAAATATTTGATGTAATTCCTGTAAGTGGTAAACATCAAAATTTTGAAGGTTTTACAATTATTATTGAAATCACCTTTTTTGAAGGTCTGTATTCCAAATTTAGGTTTGTTTTAGGTTTTGCAAAAGGCAAGGAAGAACGAATGCTCTGGTCAAATCATCCTGACAGCATCATTACAAAAATTATATTTGATGGAAAAAATGGCGTTTTGTTTGATGCCTCATATAGCGAAGGTTATCGTCAGACAATGTTCAACCTTTTAAAACGTAATTCTACAATCACTACTGATACCGCAACGGTGAACTTTCATGTAACCGACAAGTTGAAATCGATGCTTGAAAAAACCTTTCTTGAAAAAGAGAATAAACTAGTAGAAGCTCGTAAAAAGCATGTGATTATCCAATACAACAAAAAATTTATTGTGAAACTTTATCGAAAAATAGATAGAGGTACAGACAGGGATGTCGAAATAAATAATTACCTGAGTGAAAAGAAAAACTTCAAATTCGTACCCGAATATTTAGGACAAATTAAGTACACAAAAAAGGGAGATATCAAAAGAACCCTCGCCATAGTTCAGGAATATGTGCCAAATTATGGTACTGCATGGCAATATTTCTCTGATGCGCTCAATAGGTTTTATGAACGTGTAAGTATTCATGGAGGAGAAATAGAACTTCCTCCTATCGAAGGGGCTTTGACAAACCCACTAAAATTTGAAGAAATGACCACCTCCACCCAAGAACTGATAGGTGGCGCACCAATAGAGCATATTAGATTAATGGCACAACGAACTGCCGAATTGCACATTGCACTTGGCACGGATTGTATGCACGATGATTTTATTCCGGAAGAATTCTCCTTACATTACCAAAGATCATTATTTTCAGCCTGGAAATCTCTGATAAGAGATTCTTTTGAATCTCTCAAAAAATATATGAGTGAATTTCCTGAAAACCATCAGGAGGAAATAAATTTACTACTGGAGCAAAATGATTGGCTCCAGCATAAAATGAAGCAAATCTACGATCATAAAATTGAGGCCGTAAAAATCAGGCCACATGGCAATTACAATCTTGAGTCTTTATTATTTAAAGACGGGGATTTTGTAATAACTAACTTTGAAGGTGACAGGTCATACTCTATCACGGAGCGAAGGTTAAAAAAATCTCCTATCACCGACTTGGTTTATATGCTCAATTCATTTCACAAGGTTGCTTATTCAGCTCTTTTTCAAAATGAACCTTCAGGAAGGCTTGCAGAACATTGGTTTCATAATTTTGGCCAAATATTTATCTCCAGCTACAAGGAACTGGTAGTTGGCGAAAAATTTATTCCTGTTGATGAAGATTTTAATATGCTGCTTGATGTGTATCAGATAGAACGCTATCTGGCCGATATTGTATTTGAATTGAAGCAATCAAATAAGAAAAATGCAATTGTAGGTGTCAGGGGAATATTAAAAGTGATGGGGAAAAGTTTTATTTATGAAAATTAACCATAATAATTCGGGAGATACTTAGTGTCTCTTTGAACAATGGTTCGATGTTTTCTTTGTATCTATCTGATTGTTAGTTAATGGAAAAAGCAGCAAATTTAATCCAAAAAGCAATAAACGGAATCGTATTTATTCTTTTTGTAATGGTAACAATTATCATGACAGTTAATGTATTTGGCCGGTTCCTCCAACCTTATGTTCCAGATGGAATCAACGTTCAAATTACCTGGGCAGATGAGTTCGTGAAATTTGCTATTCTATGGATTGTCTGGCTTGGCTCGAGTGTGATTATTCTGGATAAAGGACACTTTTCCTTACATTTTCTGACAAGAAAATACCCTGACCTGAAAATATTAAAAGCTATTCAGTTTTTGTCAACAATCATTCTGGCCGCAGTATTAATATACTATGGGGTTGAAGTGAGTATTGAACTGAGCATTCTAAAAACACCGTCTCTTCAAATCTCTAAAATGTATGTTTACATGATCGTTCCATTAACTGGACTATTGATGATTTTTTTCGAGTTTGCTGCTTTAGGGAGAAAGGGTAATGATAGAATGAGGGAATGAGGCAATGCATAGCAGCCGTAGCTTTTGCGTAGCTTGGATAGAATGAAAAAATTAAAATTATTGCAGCATTTACAATTTAGTACGTTTGCCCATTTAAGCATTTAAAATAACAAGAGACTTAACAAGTGAAATAGAATGATAGCTATAATATTATTTATCGTATTTTTTGTACTCATCCTGTTGGACGTTCCTATTGCATTTGCCATGGCCTTGTCATCGATTGTTGCCATTCTTTTCAGCGATCAGATATTTATGGTAGATGTAGCTCGTGAGATGGGTGGAGCTTTGCAGTCCCTATTTCCATTTGTAGCTGTTCCGTATTTCCTATTGGCTGGAGAAATCATGAATAAAGCAGGGCTTTCGCAGCGCCTGATTACATTTACCCAAACCTTAGTTGGTCACAAACGAGGAGGGCTTTCGATGGTGGTGTGCCTTACCTCTATGTTGTTTGGCGGCATCTCCGGTGCGTCTTCTGCCGATACCGCGGCCATAGGTTCTATCATGATTCCCGAGATGGAAAAGAAGGGGTATGGTCGTCCATTCGCCACGGCGCTGACTGCCTGTGCCGGATCAACCGGGGCCATCATACCTCCGAGTATCCTTATGATTTATTTGGGGGTAGTGGGCAATTTAAAAATCGAGAAGCTGTTTTTGGGAGGCATCATTCCCGGAGTTATGATTGGCCTGAGCTTAATGGTAGTAAGCTACTTTTACGCCAGAAATAAAAATGTCCCTATTGAGAAAAAAGCCACCTGGTCAGAAAGAGCGCAGGCATTTAACGGCGCATTGTTTTCCTTGCTAATCCCAATAATTATTGTTGGCGGGATTATGTTTGGTTTGTTTACAGCAACCGAATCAGCCTTGGTTGCCATGTTGTGGGCTTTGATGGTTGGGGTATTTATTTATAAAAAAATTGGCTTGCGAGATTTGTTGGAATCTGTAAAAGCAACTGCAAGAGTCACGGCGATTATAGGGTTCATGATATCTGCGGCATTTTTGTTTGCATACATATTGAGCGTGGAGCAATTTCCTGAGGTGGCAACAAATTTTCTTATCGATCTCGCCGGCAATAATACGATTGTTCTGCTTTTGCTTGTCAATATTGCTTTACTGATGGTTGGCACATTTATGGACGCAGGAGTTGCAATTTTTATCCTCGTGCCTGTCCTGTTGCCTTTGGCCGATAAAATTGGTATGGATCCTACACACTTTGGCATTATGATGGTGACCAATCTTACGATTGGCCTGATTACTCCTCCGGTTGGGACTACACTCTTTGTGGCTTGTGGAATATCAAAAATATCCATATCGGAAGTCACTCCTACCCTTTTGCGATTTCTGGTCATCCTGTTTTTCATTCAGCTATGCATCACCTATATCCCAGCTATCACCTTATTTGTACCAGAGATTTTCTATTAACATTTGTAAATAAGCCTATCTATTTGAATCCTACTTCTGGATAAAAACAACACCCAAGCAGAAGTTCCACTATCGCAAAAGCATAATTTTAAACACTTATTTAACACTAAATGAAGTATTTAGCGCGAGAAATTGAGTATGGATTTGATGGGTTTTTACAACCAAATAAAGTACTGGTATTGCTCGGGGCAAGAAGAGTAGGGAAAACAGAATTGTTAAAAAAACGATTAGCAAAAACAAAAGAACCATATATTTTCTTGAACGGAGAAGATGCAACAACAATATCTGTATTGAATAACCGAACTGCAGAGAATTATAAAAGATTGTTAGGGGATAATAAATTATTGGTAATAGATGAAGCCCAAACAATACCGGAAATTGGGAAAATATTAAAATTGATGGTAGATGAAATTGAAGGAATTAAAATAATAG
>CAZDRA010000168.1:0-8341 GCA_964507705.1 uncultured Roseivirgaceae bacterium
GAATCAAATCGTACACTTTCCCCAAATGTTCACAAAAGTGTCGAAAACAGGAGATATGCAATATCCAGGTCAGATAAAAGTAACGGTAATTAGGGAAATGAGGTCTGTGGCATTTGCAAAATAAAAGAAACAAAATCTAAGACTAAAAAAAAGACGAGCATGCTCGTCTTTTTTTGTTTTAAATATTTTCTAAGGATTATCCTACAAAGTGTGCAACTCAGAAAATTTATTTTGGCTTATTTGTTTAATACTTCAAACATTGTAGATCCTAAATCTGCTGGTGATTCAACCACATGAATTCCACATTTTTTCATAATTTTCATTTTTGCTTCAGCTGTATCTTCTGCCCCACCAATTATTGCTCCTGCATGACCCATTCTTCTTCCTGGAGGTGCAGTTTGGCCAGCAATAAATCCAACAACTGGCTTTGTGCCATTTTCCTGAATCCAATAAGACGCTTCAGATTCCATGCTTCCTCCTATTTCACCAATCATAATGATACCTTCTGTATCGGGATCTTCCATCAAAAGCTTAACAGCGTCTTTGGTTGTAGTGCCGATTATAGGGTCACCACCAATACCTATACAAGTTGATTGTCCTAATCCCGCTTTCGTAATTTGGTCCACCGCCTCATAGGTTAGTGTTCCAGATCTTGAAACTATTCCGATAGTTCCTTTCTTATGAATAAACCCAGGCATGATTCCAACTTTGGCTTCTCCAGGAGTGATCACACCAGGACAATTAGGTCCTATAAGAGTCACATCTTTATGCTTTATTTGGTCTTTTACCATCATCATATCCTTAATAGGAATACCTTCTGTAATGGCAATAACTACTTTTATTCCAGCATCTACAGCCTCTAGAATAGCGTCTGCAGCAAATGGCGGAGGCACAAAAATTACACTTACATTTGCTCCTGCTTTTTCTACGGCTTCACTTACTGAATTATAAACCGGTTTATCTAAATGATTCTGACCTCCCTTTCCCGGAGTAACACCACCAACAACATTGGTGCCGTAATCAATCATTTGTTGGGCATGAAAAGTCCCTTCAGACCCAGTAAAACCTTGTATTATTACTTTCGAATTTTTATTGACTAATACGCTCATTCAATTTTTTATTTGGAAGCAAAAATATAATAATATGACGCCATAGCAAAAGTTTTGATATCATATGATGGTTCTTATAATTGAGAGCGTGAGTAAAGTAAAATATTGAATTATTTCGCAGCAAATGCGCCATTAATTGAAACTTGCTTTCCAGCAGAGTCATGATAAAACTTTGTTTGATCACCAATTTTGCAAAGCCCCTAAATGCGAGTTAGACAATTTTAGTACCTTTTGATAGTATTTTTTTGATTTGCTTTCCATCCCCAAACCATCATATCCTAGTGCCATTAAGTAATGGCAATGCATCATATTTCTTTGATTCAAATCCTCTTCCCAAATCAACATATCTGGTAGGGAAACTGCAAAATAATCCATCTTTACATCATCATCGATATGGTTTTTGCCAAATTCAATCAGCTTATTAAACTTGATTATTGCTTCCTTTTCCCGTTTCAATTTTACCATCGCCAGTCCTTGATAATAAATTTCTTCCGGGTTTTGATCGTTGTAAAACCATGCAATCATGGGTTGATCAGGTCCTACCGCAGCAGCTTCCCATGATAATATTGCATTTTCTAAATCATGCATCCCATGATAGGCAACCCCGCTCCAGTAATCGATGTCATTTTCCTTGATTCCAAGTAATTTTCCCTCCCCTAAATTATGTGGATAAT
Source organism: uncultured Roseivirgaceae bacterium (assembly GCA_964507705.1). Taxonomy (GTDB): domain Bacteria; phylum Bacteroidota; class Bacteroidia; order Cytophagales; family Cyclobacteriaceae; genus JAAUQL01. The sequence goes on from CAZDRA010000168.1 coordinate 1,784, forward strand.
ACCTTGCTAACTGAAGGGAATTTAGTGCTTTCGAAAAATCTTTATTTTCAATAGCCTCTTTGGCTAAGCCAATAAGACTTTGTACGTATGCAGAAGTCACTTTGCCTTCACCCCCTTCCCAAGGATGAAATTTTCTTTTCATAATGTCATCGTACGCTTTTTGAAAATCTCCCGATTGCAGATATAATAAAATCCTCTCTAAGTAAATATCGTCTCGCTGTATCAAAATACTAGCATATTTTCCCAAAAACGCAAGCCGAAATTGTACCGGCTTATTTAGTTTTTTATATAACTGGTCCAACTCCATCAGTATCCGTGCGTCCTTTGTATTGAGTTCAAAGGCATTTTCCATAAATTCCAGCGCTTGCTTTGGGTCATTGAATTTGTTGTAATACGCCAAGGCAAGGTTTCTGAAAACGGTGGGAAATCTACGATCTCGCTTGGCAGATTGAAGCCAACATTTCAGCGCCTCTTTGTACTGCCTGGCATTGTACCAAAAATTGCCCAAATAATATGGTGCCTTGGATCCCTTCGGGTTCATTAATTTTGCCAAAGTAAGCGTAGGCACAGATTCTATCTGGTTGGGAAAGCAATAATCAGGACTGCAATTTTCTGCTTTTTCAAATGCCTCTAGAGCACCCTCATTATCATCCAATTTGAATAATAAATATCCTTTATAGAAATATGCCAAGGGATAAACAGATTCCTGACATTGTATGCCGATGCTTACAAAATCTAAAGATTCCTGATATAGTCCTGCCCAAGCATAGTCCATTGCCGACTCTATGTAGGTGTGAATATTGTCGCGCATGAGTGTATTTAATTGATCCAATGCTTGTGCATCTCCCAATAAATGTTGCTCGAACAAAACCCCAAAGTTAAACCCGTCTAAGCAAAGCGATTCCTTGGCCAGCACTTTGGCTTCTGCTGTAGAACCCATCTTGCGTAAGATGGCAATCTTGAGATGCCGCGCTTTGTGGTTGTGCCAGTTGCGTATCAAGGAGCGATCTATGGAATCTAAGGCAGATTCCCAACTTCGATTGGAGATATCAATTTGTGCGATGTGAAAATATCCTCGATCCATAAATTCAGCATTCCATACCGACTTATAAAATGCATCGTATGCCTCATCATCTTTTCCCTGCAATCGCAAGGCCAAACCAAGGTTGAAAATGGGTTCGCCATTGTAAGGATTTGGGTTGCGGTCGATTTGAGTTTGGTAGGCTTTTCGAAAATGGTCTTCTGCCAAAGCGAATTTTCCTCGGCGCAGCAACCACATCCCCATGGCATTGTTGTTCCGGATATCATCGGGATTTCGCCTCAGCGCTTCTTTATAATAATCGGTAGGGTCGTAAGTAGCGTGCCTGTATTGCTCTAGGTGAAGGCCTTTTAAATACAGCTCTTCATTGGTCTTTATTTCTTCTGGAGACTTTGCCGGTTTAGCCGTTTCTGGAATCGGCTCGGATTTTACTTTTTCAGGTGACCATGAAATCAGCATTTCACCATTGTCTTTGATCACCTCCAGTCGATAATCAGTCGGCTGGATGGACGAATCAATATCTACTACTTTGCTGAATGTAACACTTGGACCAAAATCAAATTTCTCTTCATAAACTACATGCTTTTTTGCCGTAAGGCGAATAGTAGTATTTAGGAAAATTCCTGTAGTATATACCTTGATGTCAGCTTGTTGATCGATAAATTCAAGATTAAGCAGTGCATCTTTCGAGGCATTTTTTACCATCCCAAGATCACTGTACGGCATAAAATATTGTCGAAACGATTTTTCTTCGTAAGGCATTAGCCACGAAAAATCTGGCTGATTGTCGGTATATACGCCACACATCAGCTCAATGTAGGGCCCATTTTTTTCTGTCAGGTTTCTGTCCCAAGCCTGACCAAAATCGCCATTTCCCCAAGTCCATTGTTTTTTGCCTGGCGATACATGATGATTGGCCACATGCAACAATCCTCCTTTTGAATCGTGCTCATAGCCACCCACAAAATTATAATCTGATTTTATAGCCATGTAGGAAGTGGGCACCGGAATATTTTTATATTTTGAAATATCAACTCCTTGAGAATAGTCAACCTTGTAGTATGTGCCGGTAGCAATTGGAAATGTAGAGACATCCCTCTTACCATGATCAAATACCCCATGGACATCGGGCGGAAATACAGACTGATAATGCTCGTTGACCGCTACAGCGGGATTGGCCCACCACAAAAAGGATTGCGGCTGCGAGGTACGGTTAAAAAGTTTGACTTTTATTTCGAGGTAAGCTTTGTCGGGATATAAGGTAAACCCTGCCATGCCCTTTGTTCTGCTCATGCGCTCAATTTCGCTGCACCAAACGGTTTGGCTGCCGTCCTCATTTTTTTCTATCTTAAAATCTACTGCATCATAGGTGCTGGGGCGATGATGTTGCGGCCAGTTAAATTCTATTCCCCCTGAAATCCATGGGCCCGTAAGGCCAACCAATGCCGGTTTGATCACTTCATTATGATAAACAAAATGCCGCTTTTTAATTTTGTCATAAGCCATTTGTACCCGACCTCCCAATTCGGGTAGAATCATGATTTTCACAAAATCATTCTCCAGATAACAGGCATTCCATACTTTATCCACCTTATCGTCTGATATTTTCTCGATCACCGGAAAGGGATATACGGTGCCACTACTGCCCTGATAAACCCTACTCTCCAAAAAGATCGGATTTTTTTCTGGTGTACCAATTTCATAAGTAGGGATGATTACTTTCTCTGTCCATGTGTTGACTCTACTATGCATCGTTTATTATTTTAAATGTTTGGGCAAACCCTATTTTCATGCGCAATATGCGCAACGAAAATCAATTACTTGTCTATTAACACTTTAAGCGTTTCAATAATGATCTCCCGAATTATTCGGGCTTAGTTATTTCTTTTTCTATCTCCTCCAGTGTTTTGCCTTTCGTTTCCAGAAGGTTATTGTAAATAAACCACAATCCGCCTAAGCAGATCATACCATACAACCAGAAAGTTCCTGAAGCATTGAGCATTTTATTTAAAATAGGAAAAGTATAGGTCAGTAGAAAGCTGGCGAGCCATAAAAATACCGTGGCTACAGACATGGCCGCTCCCCTGATTCTATTCGGAAAAATTTCTGAAAGTACGACCCATGTCACTGGAGCAAGCGACATGGCATAACAAGCAATGGCCGAAATCACCAGCAACAACAATGGCAGTCCTGATATTTGAAAATAATAGGCCGCACCCATCAAAGCATATATACCGGCCAGTCCACCTGAGCCAATGAGCAGTAAGGCTTTTCTCCCTAACTTATCTACCGTATAAATTGCAACAAAAGTAAAAACCAAGTTTACACTTCCGGTAATTACAATATTGAAAAGGATATCTGACACCCCATAGCCGGCAGCTTTAAAGACTTCCTCTGCATAATTGAAAATGACATTTATGCCACACCATTGCTGAAAAGCTGCCAATACAATGCCAATAATCAATACTTTTCTTACACCTGGCCGGAACAGTTCGCGGAAACTTACGCTTCCAGTATTGTTTTGAAAAGACTCTTTTATAATAGAAAATTCTTTTTTGGCATAATCCATGCCCCCAATCCTCGACAGGATATCAATTCCTTTAGTATCCATGTTGCTCTTTATGAGCCACCTCGGGCTTTCTGGAACAAAAATCATTAAAAAGAAAAACAAACTTGCTGGAATAATCTCCATCCAAAACATCCATCTCCAGGCCATCTGACCGTTCCATGAGGCTAAGATTTCAGCACCAGAGGCTCCTTGCACGACAGGATCAGCTATTTGCCAGTTGATCAGTTGGGCGGCCAAAATACCTATTACGATGGTCAATTGATTCAAGGAGACAAATCTGCCGCGCATAGCAGCCGGAGATATTTCTGCGATGTACATGGGCGAAAGGTTGGATGCCAAGCCAATGCCAATGCCTCCCAAAATTCTAAATAAAATGAAATTCGTATAGTGGTCTGTCGCTCCAGTCCCTAAGGCCGATAAAAGGAATAGAAAGGCCGAAAACAACAACAATCGCTTGCGGCCAAACCTGTCACTCAACAAGCCAGACAATATGGCGCCCATCAGGCATCCCGTCAGGGCACTGCTCATGGCCCAGCCCTGTAAATTGGGCGAATGTGCAATGTTAAAAAATTGCTCATAAAATGGTTTGGCACCACCAATCACCACCCAATCATACCCAAAAAGCAAACCGCCCATGGCCGATACCATGGCAATAGAAAAGATATATTTTATGTTAAATTTATGCATTCACCGACTGTTAGCTCCAAGAGGCAAATTACAAATAATTCATATCCTAAGGCAGTTTCGAATCATCATTTTTATGGACCAAAAATAATTAGGGTTAATTCGTTTTGAAGTTGCTCTTGTGAGTTTGATGGATATTTCAAGCAATTGAGGGTTTTAAAAAATGCATAAGGGTGCTCGAATCCTAATTTCTTATAGCCAGCTCTATGAATATTGACTTTATTATCTGAATGGAATAATTATATAATTACCCAATGAAATAAATCAGGGGTTAGATTATATTACTTCTAAATTTTTGGAGGAATTTATTGTTTGGAAAAGCACTCCGAATACCATAAAAAAATAATTTCCAGACAATCGGAAATGGATCGAGTACTTCGCATTTAATGAGGGTGTTTTCTGGGAAAGGCAATCTCCTGTTCTTTTTAAGGTATGATTTTAATATTTTATATACCCCACCAGTATTCACGCATTTTTCAAAATTATATTCAGGAGTTTTATATGTTATGCCCAGCGAAGACAGGCAATATAAATATGGGAAATTTACACCAACTTTTTCTGAAGATTGTATCGATCCCCAAATTCTGGGATTAATCTCAATTATTTTAAACTTATTATCTGACTCATCGTACCGGATATCAATATGTGCCAATCCAGACCAATTTAACTCCGACATAAGTACTTCTACCATATCAAATACTTCATCGTGGTAAAGAAACTCAACGCCTAAAGATGGATTAAATGGTGTCCATCCTTCCAAATATTCTTTCTGAATTGCAAATGCTAATATTTTCCCATTTTCACATAACACGCTCATGCCAATATCATATCCATTTATAATTTTTTGGATAATGGCCTCACCGCCTTCATCAAGAGTAGAAACTAAAGATTTATTGTTATCTATAATTTTAATTCCTTCACCACCTTTTTTACCTACCGGTTTAAATATAACAGGTAATTTTTGGGTTAATATTTTATCAACATCAATTTCTATATGAAAAGTTCTAGGTCTGTTAATATCATGATATTCCAAAAAATCGAAAAGGTTCCATTTGTTATTTGCTATGTCAAAATATTTGGTGTCGGGCAAAATCAACCTGTGTAATAATGATTTAAACTCATCTTTATATTTAGTTAGCAATCGTATTTCTCCTTCATTTACCGGAAATAAAACATCAATATTTTTTTCAACTATTTCCTTTTTTATAATTGCAATCCAATCTTTTTCGTTTTTAATGTTGGCATAATAGTTAAAAGAATCGAAGTTATTTGAAAACCTGGTGTCTACCCACTTGACCTTAGATAATAGATGAATTTTAATGTTTTTAAATCCTGATAAGCACTTTCCGACATAGAGCGCAAATTTCATCTCACCGTCGGGGATAAGAATATTGATATCCTTTTTTAAATTAGTTTTGAATAAATGGTTCATTAAAAATGTGTCGTCTGTTTCGGAAAAATTAGGTTTCTAAACCAATATAATATAGATGAACAATTCGTTTTGAATCAAATGCTGGCAACTGATTTTAATATTAATCTTAAATATGAGTATGATTTTGTTATCAATTTAAAAGTAAATTCATTTAATATGTTGTAGGTAAGATTTAAATAAAACATGATACAAACACCAGTAGCTTTGTCAAGTATTATTTTACACGTATGACCCGTCCTAAAAAGAAGTGACTCGTGGTGTTAAAAATGTATCAAATTGACGATGTTATTAGCGAATTAAAAAGGGAAGGATTGTTATGAAAGATTTATTAAAGTATAAGGATTTTATCGGATCGGTTCATTTTAGTACTTATGATGAAGTGTTTCATGGAAAATTAATTGGTATTGATGACTTAGTGACATTTGAGGGAGGAAGTGTAGTCGAACTAAAAAAATCATTTGAAGAAGCTGTTGAAGACTATCTTGAGTTGTGTAGAACTGTAAATAAATCACCTGGGAGGTTGTATAAAGGCACATTCAATGTCCGAATCAAACCCGTGCTGCTAAACGAGCTGCCCGCAAATCAATGGAAATGGGATTATCTCTCAATCAATTTGTAGAAAATGCAATAAATGAGAAGTTAATACAACCAGATAATGGTAATCGGGTTTAATAGACCTGTCGCATTAAATCCGATCAATCGCAAATGTATTGCAACTGAAATTTTAATTTTCACGACCTTCCCTCAATATTTTCTCATATAAATTTTATATAAATCAAATGACTATCCGTGTTTGTACCTAAATTCATTTTTATAACTTACGCTTGCCACAAG
>CAZDRA010000169.1:0-8311 GCA_964507705.1 uncultured Roseivirgaceae bacterium
AAACTCATTTCCATCGGGCATATCCATAGTCAGAATGTGTCTGGCGACAACTTTTTTTTCGACTGTATATATTGATTCGCAACTATCTTCACTAATAACGGCTCTAAAATAAGAGGAGGTATCGGTGATAAACCAATATTTATTTGAGGTAGCATTAATAATGCTTTCCCAATCTTTCCCATTTTTAGAGATTTGCCATTGTAAGCCTCCTCTAAAAGAGTTTTCAATGCTAAGCTCAATTGAATCTCCAGGTATAATCGTAATATCCTGAGCATTTCCATAAAATGGAATTAATGCCACAAAAACTATTAGTATTCTAATCATGATGTCGAATTAACCTATTGAACAATAATTTTTCTGATTAACACTTTACCTGAATGTTCCACCCGTACCATATAAAGACCTTTGGTAAGCAAGTTGAGCTTGATTGTTTCATTAAAAATCCCTGCTGAATGGATAGATTTTTTGTGAATTATTTTCCCTTCCTGATTTATCAAGGATAAATGCAAATCTCCTTTAAAGTCTTCAATATTTAATTTTATATTTAAAATCCCTTCTGTTGGGTTTGGATAAACGTTGAATAGTTCAATCGTAAAATCATCAATACTCGTTAATACTGACAATATCAATGTGTCTTTGCTAACACATCCCTTTGAGTCCCAAACTGTGAGTGTATAGGTAATAGGTTCTTGACTTGAAGTGATAGGATTTGGAGATGAAGGATCGTCGAGGTTATCCTCTGGTTGCCAGAGAAAAGAATAAGTTTTCGCTACCTCCAGAAGCAGATTGTATAGCACCAAGAAGAAGCGTTTTGCCTATTCTCACGCCTAATTGGTCCCCAGCATCTGCTGTCAGTATAGGATCTTGTTCAACTGTAAAAGACAAACTGTGCTGAGCAACCAAAGGCAGCCCAAAGCAACACAAAATCAACATAAAGGATAAAGCCTGTTTCATGGTATAATTGTTTTAATAGTAGTATTGATATCTGCCAATAATCATCTGATTAATTTGACTATCATATATGCATCGATAAAAGCTAATTTAGATTAAATGTATATTTTCCGCTTAGTGCTGCTATTCGCCCACCAACAGATACATCATCAGCAACAACAAACATTAGTCTCAAAGAACTTGCCGAAATGCTCAATACCCGCATCACCACATTGTCTGTGTCTCTTGTAATTTCTGTGCCGGCTTCATTCATTGTCCAGCCGCCAGAGGGCCATACTGCCTCTGCTCCGGCAGCATGACCTTTGGTTGTCATACTTGATGATGAAAAGGTGACAACAAACTGAGACCATTCATCTTCGCTTGTGGCGGTGTTTGGTGTAGTTTCATGATAGCGAAGTTTACTTAAAAATTACTTTCTTGTATTTAACATAATCGTCTGTAGTAATTCTAAGTATAGTTAGGCCCTTTTGAATACTTGGTGACGTAAATTCTTTGTTGAAAGACCCTGTTACAAATCCGCTGTACAATCTGGAAGTATATCTTCCATCAACTGAAATTAAATCAAATTGGTAGTTGCAAGATTCTAATGCGTCAAATGAAATATTAATTGATCCGCTGGAAGGGTTGGGGTAAACATTGATGAATTGATCGTGGACAATTAATCCTGTAATGGTTTGAGGAACTTGTATTCTGGTCTCCGTATCTGACCTCGATTTTGGTACTTCAAAGTTGCCTACGTAGTCAACAGCTTCGCTATAAAATTGATAGGTGGCATCCTGTTTGCCATAAAAAACGCCTTCAATAGATTCCGTATTGAATTTCCAATATTCATAATCTTGACCATTTTCAGAAACAAATACATTATATGTTTTTATACCACTAAAATCATCTACTCCATCCCAATTCACTATAAATGAAGTATCTGATTGAACTGCATCTAACTCGAGCACACTGCTCGAAGGCAATTCTTTGTCAATAGTGTACTGGAATGTATTTGTTCTGATGGGTTCATTATAATCAAATATGATATCAGCAAAATTTGAAATGACTGTTGCACTACTCAATGAATCAATCGCCTCAATCGAAAAACTCACAAATCCTTCCCCTTCTCCTTTGTCAACATTGGGTGGCAAAAATCCAAGAAATGGGCTTTCCGTGAGCTCCATTGTTTGCGGGTCTAAAGACATAAAATGCCATTTCAAAATACTGGTGTTTGTGTCCAATTTCGCATTTACTCTCACGATCAAGTCAGTTTTCGGTCTCATGTCTACCTCGTCAAAATATTCGAGCAGGCCGGTAGGAGGTTGAAAACTAAAATCTTCATTAAACTCCATTCTGCCAAGAGAGAGCGTTTTTATGTCCAATGTTTTTAGATCCAAAGTATCGATAATAAATACTTCACTAGCAGGAATATCAGCTGTGTCTACGTTTTCATACCTGATGATATAACTCAATGGATTTAATCCAGTAACATAGGGTTCTCCATTTGTATTTAGCATACCAAGCTTGTCATTGGGATCAAAAGCGGTGAACACCGGGAGGGTAATTTTATTAACAGCATTATATCCCTGATAGGTATTATAACAATCTTTTGCTGCTTCCAATAATTCTACTGTATTATCAACATTAGAATTAAACTTATCGATCTTATCGGTAGTCCTGTTTATTTTGCGCATCACCTTTATATACCTGTACCCAATTTTGCCCAACTTCAATGCTGATTTTGCAACACCTCCTGTGCATTCAAGAACAGAAGAAGAATATGCTTTTAACACATTATATAAATATTTTTTATTAAAGAATGAATCACCCACTCTTCTATTCCCTGATGCCATTGCAAGATCATAAATTCCTTTGACACAACTTACGCCAGGTATATAATCATCAAAATTTTTCTCAATTTCTTCCATAAGTTCACCCTTATACTTTTCACTTTCACTTTCGAGTTGTTGTTTAATCAAGGTGGTAGATACTCTTAAAGCGCAATCTGCCGTGGCCTGAGACATTGGAGAACTAAATAGTGGTGGATTAACCCAGGTTTCTATTTCAATTTGATTGCTTGTTCTTATCTTCAAATTTATTATCCCTTCCTCCTGACTTCCTATTACCGGCAGAATGAGTGGATAAGATATTCCTAATTTCACATCCTCTCCATCAAAATAGGCTGTTGAATCCAAGACTAAATAATCTGCCGTTTGGGTAATCTGAGGAAACTCAACAGAATCAATCATATACAAATAGTTGACTCCTAATTCTATATCCATAGTGCTGGTGTCGCCAAGCACCTCAATCCAAAGCGGGACACCGATAGCATCTACTAACCCACTATTTCCATATTTTATCTGATAGGTCTGCCAGGCACCTCTCCTTATGGATGGAAAACCAACAATCTCTACCCATGGTTTTGCCCCATCGTCATCATTAACGAGTTGAAAATTGTCAGGATGTTCAAATGTTTCATTGTTGATAGTGGCTGTTAATACATAATCTCCCTGGATTTTATTTAATAAATCAAACACCGCAATAAGTGTTTTACCTCCATTTGAAACATAAAATGTATCTGTGGCAATAGTTTCTTCTCCCTCAAGAGATATCTGAGAAGATTCATCGAATCCTGCACCATGAATAGTCAAACTCACATTCCCACTATTTCCTCCCATTTGTGGTCTATACGATTCCACTCCAATGATAGTTATTGATTTTGAAATGCTATCAATGCCACATTCATTCTTTGCATATTGCCAAATTTCATAGATGTCAGGCTCAATATATTTGTGTGTTGGCAAAGACAATAGGGAAGTATCGCCATCACCAAATTTCCAAAGATATTCAGTTGCATTTTGCGAGCTATCCAATAAGCTGATATCATTTCCGGATATGATTAGGTCAAACCCTGCCTTTGGGCCATCAATTGTGCACAAATCAAAATACTCCCAGTGGTTAAAGCTCCAGTTTCCGTAATTGTCTCTCACCCTACTTGTGATGGAGTGTTTCCCCAATTCCAGACCCAGTTCTTTTGCATCAATTGAAAAAGATGTTGCTATTGAATCGCTACTATTTGAAAGAGAAATATTTATAGCCTTGCCTTGACCCGGGTCGAGTGAATCCAGATAAAATTCTACCTGTTCAATAACAACATCATTATCTTCATTCAAGTCATTGTCATACAAAAAAACACGACAAGTGGCATGTCCCCATCCTGAAGAATCGGATTTGAATCGATAGCAAATTGAATGAAAACCATTGTCAAGATCCGGTATGGTTACTGTTCGGTAAGTAAAACTATTGAGTCTGATGCTGCCAGATTATACTTAGTAGCCAATCCAAAACCAGGATCAATGTCTATAAAATATTCTGCCTCTTCAATCTTTTGAGCATGCACTTCCATAGCGCCAATAGTTATTAAAAACGATAGGCACAATATAAATTTGTTCATAAGATTATCGGGCTACTGCTTTTATTACAAACTCAAGTTTTCCGTCCTGACCAACTACTATGTTTTTTAGCGCAAAACTGGTAACTCTAGGTAAGGCAGGGGCGCCATCAAGACGCTCTGGCATTGGATAGCTCCCACCATAAATCCCCAGATCACCGCCATCTGTGGCCACGTCTTTTGCCGGCGAGTTGTCTTGCAGATGAAAATCATAAGAAAATACATCGCTAAGGTCTTCAGGGACAAACAGAAAATTGGGGTCTTGGTTATTTATATTATTATTTTCCTCGGAGAGGGTTTCTGTATTTTCGAAGAATAGATTATTTGAAAATTCACATGATGCACAATCCGCGGTTGTTTGAAGAGCATGATAAAAAATATTGTCTGAGACTATTGCACCAAAAACATTTCCGAAAAGCGCGATTCTACTACCAGATATACTACCAGAAAAAATGTTGTTTTTTATTATTATTCCATTAATGTTAGAGTATCCACGAATTGCAACTAATTTAGCATTTCCGAATACACTTCGCTCTAAAAATATATTATTAACCAGAAAATTATTATTGCCTTGAATGGAAAGGTTAGTGTCAACTATACAGTTTTTAATAATATTTTCTTCGGTTACACGAATCCCTATTCTATCGGATATATGACATTTTTCCATAGTAATGTTGCTTGAAAAATAGACGGCCGAGTTTGGGTTGAATCTTGTTTGTTGGATTCTAAACCCCACAATGGTACTACCATCTGAACCAGCACTAAAGTATATTACATGACCACCAAGATTTATGATTGTTGATTTACTCCCTGAATAACCTTCTCCAATGATGTCCAATTTTTTATCTGATACTTTAAATCCTACATAGAAATTTGGTGAAGAATGTACAAATACCCTATCTCCACTTGTTGCGGCGTCAACAGCTTCTTGAATTGTAGTAAACTGTGCTGGAAGATTAGGATTATTGCTCACTGTCCAATCAGTACCGTAGCAGGTAATTGAGAAAAATAGCGATAGAAAAAAAACAGTTGTTAAATTTTTCATGGTAAGTTCGTGGTTAAATAAATTGGTAATTATCAAAGATAAATGGCTATTGTTTTAATGTCAATCCTCATAAATGAGGATTTTTGAATTTATTCTTTGAAAATTTGATCGGGTTAGAAGGATATAAAAAAAAGCTGCTTGTGCGAGCAATTTTAAAAGCGTTTGAGATTCATATTGGACCAAATGCCAACTGTCGCAGGTCTACCTACCTGCGACAGTGTGGAGGCATTATAGATCTTGCAAAATTCTTACATGCCCAAAAACAAAAATGCGTACATTTGTATAGTGGATAAAATAGGCGACATAGAAATCAGAGTTGTTGGAAAATCTGGAAATTTAGCGTTAAAACCCGAAAACTTCGACATCAAGCATATTGCAAGCATAATGCAATATGTAGAGGACTTACTATATCCCAATAACAAAAAGGACAGACCTCTAATCACTTACGACCTACAAGAGGGTTCTGTTAAACACATTTTTAAAACCCCTGTTCAATATATAATCGGATTTAGTGCTATTTTAAGTCAAATACAAGCGTCTAATTCAATTGATTTTCTTGATTTGAAAACAGCAAGAGCAATCGAAAATATCCAACTGCTGTCGCAACAAAAGAACTACGAATTTCAATTCAGCACCTCCATAAAAAGTGAGGTGGCGCTTTCCATAAACCCAACTACAAGATTTTTTAGAACAGAAAATAAATGGGCAGACGCTGAATTTTATTTTTATGGAATGCTTAAAGATGCCGGAGGAAAAAGCAAAGCGAATATTCATATCGACACAGACGATTTTGGATATTTAGCAATAGAAACAGGGCAAGCATTTTTAATGGAGCAAGAAGAAAACTTGTTGTATAAGAAATTTGGCGTACGTGCAATCGGAAAACAAAACCTTGAAACAGGTGAATTGGATACAAAAACCTTAAAATTGGTTGAATTGATTGATTACAATCCCAAATTTGATGCTGATTATTTGACCGCATTAATTTCTAAAGCAAAGAAAAGTTGGAAAGATATTGACACAGATGATTGGCTACTCAACCTGAGAGGAGAATATGAAGCATAGTGTGCTTTTAGATACCAGTTTCTTTATTCGTCTGCTTTATGACGAAGACCCACTACACAATAATGCAAAAGGATATTTTCGTTATTTCCTGGAAAATGAAGTTATCTTAAAGGTTTCGACCATAACAATAGCCGAGTATTGTGTGAAAGGAAAGATAGACGAATTGCCGTTACGAAATATACAGATTGTTCCTTTCAACTTAGACCATGCAGTAAGGGCCGGAGGATTCGCTGAGGCGATTTTTGAAGAAAATAACATCAGAAAGGAGAAGCTCTCACCAAGAGCAATAATCCCTAACGATTCCAAATTGTTTGCACAAGCTGACCTTGATAAAACTATTACGCATTTCATAACTTCAGATAGTAGGTCTAAAAGCACTTATTCGGCACTTAAAAAACGAATAATTCCAAAATTTAAAATCATTGATATTTCAAGGCCGTACCATGAAACATTTGGGGTCTTGGATCTAAAATAATGGTTCTGCCATGAACCCACCAGCGGCAGGCAGGTTGAATGAAAAATAGTAAATAGTGTCCGAAGCCAGGAGTCCGAAGCAGAAAGGCGTAAAAATCTAAAACAAGATTAAGAAACATGGATAAATACTTAAAATGGGAAGTGATTCCTTCTGACTCCTGCCTTCGGTATCCGGTCACTTAAAACAAGATTCCAGTTAAAACCATAATTATTAAATACTCACTACAAACAAGAACTATGAAACTAACAATGCACACCATCAATGGAAAGGAAATGGCCATATACCAAGGGCCGAAAAACGGGAAAAGCATCTTGTTTCTCCATGGAAATTCACTTTCCGCTCAAACCTACCAGCACCAATTTGATGCTGATCTGTCAGATAAATATCATTTGGTTGCCTTTGACTTCTTGGGTCATGGCGCATCGCAACATGCCGACACACCGGAAATAGATTACTCAATGGCAGGGTTATTGCGGAAGCCGGACATGCCTCTCAACTCATGAAGCCAACAGAATTTAATAAAATCATTGATAGCTTCATTGAATCACAATAATCTAACCTGGGCAAGCCAGAACCAAATAGGAAAATAAAATATCTCCCGCAGACCTGCCTGTCCGGTAGGCGGGTCTGCGGGGACTAATTTTAATTTGTGCCAAAAAATACACGAATATTATTACTTAGATACTAAAGCTAAATTAAACCCAACTGTCGCAAGCCTGCCTACCGCAGACAGAGGGTGCTACATAATTTTACAGATGCTCCCATCAATTTGATTACAGTTGAATGACATCATGTTGAATGCCAAAAATGATCAACTCGACACTATTTTTCAGGCCTGTTTTTCGCAACATATTTCTGCGGTGATCATCTACGGTAGATTTTGCGATATATAAATCTTGCCAATTTCATGGCTATTTAATCCTTTTGACATTTCCTGCAATACACATTTTTCTCTTTTTGAAATGGGTATTCCATTCTTGGGTTTTTCAAACTCCGGCACAAAAAACCTTCTGTACCGGGGCCAGTCATAGAATATCGCACCTTGTCGTCTGGTTTTAAGTGACTAATATCTGTGCAAAAGCTTAGTGATGCCAGTAAATTGTTTTTTTCACTTATATCAACGACTAATGATTGTCGCTGAATTTTTATGTAATGCCCCTTGGCATGCTGTACTCTATATTCTATATTAAATGCTGTTTTTATCGGTTGGCACTGAGGTGTTGTCAACCAATCAAAGACCGCTAATACACTACTAAAAACAGTTTTGAAGTCATTTGGATGAATTATCTAGTGTAAAGAGTCTTTAAAAGACGAATTATTAGGATTATAAGTCCAGTCAAAC
>CAZDRA010000170.1:0-4144 GCA_964507705.1 uncultured Roseivirgaceae bacterium
TATCCGCCGGCAAGCCCTGCACCAGGGAAAACTCGCCCGCATACCCATGGGAAGAAAGCTGGGTGATAATATTATCCACGATACGAACACCGTAATGTCCTACCTTGACCCGCATGGGATAATTCATTTCACGCTGCTTGAGCTGAGGTACATTATCAAGAATATCCATGAAAAACCTCAGCTCACCATTCAACTGTCTTGAATAAAGCAGCGCAAGCACCGTTGGAGGTGGCGGCGCTTCGGGGTGAAATCTATCCGTAAATGACCCGCATTCCCGGATGATCTCGATCTGTCTTTCGGCTCGGTCACCTTCGGAGGGTGTCTCCCGGCTATAATCCTGCAACATCTGGCGCGCATTGTTCCAAAGGTTCCGCCAGATGGCATAGAGATCTTCTTCCGCAATCCATGCTTTCAGCCCTTCCAAATCCAGACAGTGAATCTCGCATTGGCCCGTGTAACCTCCTTCCGTCGTAATGCACAGCTTTGCGGGAAAATTGCGCTGGATCACCTGGAACAGGCTCATCACATCAACCGGCTCGTGAGGTGACCGGATTGCGATCCGGTCACCGTCGATCCCAGTGGAATCGAGAGTCCGCTGAACAAGGCGAAGCATCAACCGCAAGTCTTGCCGAACCGGCCCATATTTTTCGTCCATTTGCATGACTAAATCGCGACTGCCAGATACCAGGCCCCCCAGTTCATGACGCAGGATCTCCCGCTGTCGACGCATAGCATAGGCCGTGTTGTAATCCAGAGTCATTAATAGCACCGGCAGTGTATAGCGAATGTAATGCCCCAACCGCCAGGACAGATGTTGATACATGAACAGGATTTCCGGTTTTCGATTCCCCACACCGGGTCCGGGTCGGAGTATCAATCGCTCCAGGTACAGTCGCTCGTCCGAAAGCTTCTGCAGGCGCATTTCCTCTGCCTGCTCAATGCGGATTTTTGAGCGATCCTCTTCTGTCGGCTCAAGCTTGCTCTGCAATACCCAGAGATTTTCATCCTCTCCTGCTGGCTGCTGATCACCATCCATCTCCCATGTGGCCACCCGAATATTCAGGATCCTGCCCAGAAGTTGGGTGACCTCATTTAACTGATTCACTACCTTCTCGAGTTGAATCTTCTGCCTGCCGGACAACCGTTGGTCACGCCGATCCCGGACGTATTCCAGATACAGGCTGGAAAAATTTTCTACAAACAGATCGCAGTATAGATCGAAAAAAAGATCCCATGCCGATTCGCTAATACGGGCAAGAACACGGATGAGCTCGATAAAATTCTGGAATGCATTGTCATCCTGGGAAAAGATGGGGTTGTCACCGAAAAATGACAAGTGAACGATGAGAAGCGGCTGGCCCAACACATTGACCGGCCAGAAAAGAATATTCCGTTTCCGCCCAGCATCACCACCCTCCAATGGCTGTGCTTCCCAGAAGGCACGCTCAATAATGGCGACAAGGACATCGTTCTTTGAATTCCTGCCTTCATAATAAAGTGCATCTGCCTTCTGGTTCCAGGAGATCACTGGCGCACCAGCATAGAGGGTACGTTCCACAGGCAATTGGCCCATAGCCTGTTCATCGCTGTCCACATGCAGTGGGCGCTCATAAGCAGTGCGCAACATAGACAGGCAGGTGTCCTGATCACTGCGTGAAAGATCTTCGATGAATTGATCGATAACCTGGTCCGCTTTGCGCATAGCGTCTTGCCCAACTCCTTGTAAAGAAGCATTGTAATAACCGAGAGAACAGGCAGCCTTCCGCAACCGTTCTGTCAGCGCCTCACTCCCCTCATCGATCCAGTGTCTGAGCAGACGCAAGTCCTCATGGGTCATCAAATAGGCAGGGAACCCCTCTTCCCAGTGCGGGATCGAACAGCCGGATCCATGCCGGTTTTGCGTTCCATTGGCAGTGGATTCCGGAAAATAACACCTTCTTAAAAAGTAAAGCTGGGAGGGAACCGGTACACCCTGGGGATCGTAGTGCACGCGCAGCTCATGGGGAAGTTCTTCCTCCAGTCGTTGAAGCCCCTCCCGAAACCGGCTGGTGAGTGTACGCTGAAGAGATAACAGAGAATCACCGTTTTGGGTACTGTTATGAATAGTCTCCTGCCACTCACCTGCCCCCAGGTAAAGTTCCGAACCGCGTTGCATGGCCAGTTCTTCCCATCCATCAATGACCAGCTCCACCACACCGGCCAGATCAAGCTGCCCTCCAGCGATGCTATGCAACTCAACGGGAAAAAATATGCAGGCATGCAGAGTATGGGCGTCAGTAAGAGCCTTTGTCAGCCAAAGTTCTTCCATTCCATGTGCACTCTTTATCCATATCTTCCCTTCTTCAAACACTTCAGCATAAGCAGCCGGTTTGGCATGGCAAAAGTCTTCAGCCTCTGTTCCGTGATGTTCCGGACTCCATTTACACAGAACGGTAGAATCATTGTCCATGACCCATGCCCTGAACGACAAGGGTTCACCTTCCCATTGCCCCTGCGATTGTAATCCGTGATTTAGCAACTCAACAATGAGCGCACTGTATGTAAAAAGGATATCTCCCGGTGATTCATAAAGTGAAGCGGAAAGTGCCTGTCGCAATCCAAGTCCAAGCAGGGTTCTGCAACGTGATAAAACGCGATCAGATGTCAGTAGCCCATCGCTATCTACCCCGGCCGGATCCCCTATGTGACTGTTGGTACGCAATTTCCCATCCTTCATACTATTTTCTAATGCTTCATTGAATGTGGATGTTATTTTGGCACAC
Source organism: uncultured Roseivirgaceae bacterium (assembly GCA_964507705.1). Classification (GTDB taxonomy): domain Bacteria; phylum Bacteroidota; class Bacteroidia; order Cytophagales; family Cyclobacteriaceae; genus JAAUQL01. The sequence goes on from CAZDRA010000170.1 coordinate 2,763, forward strand.
TACCACCAAATAGTGCATACGTGTTAAATTTCATCTAAATTTGACCCACTATTTGCACCTAATTTTGAACCAAATTAATCTAGTTAATACATTGAAAACATAAAATATTTTTAATTGTCTGACGTAGAAATTTTTAAATACAAATAGCCATTAAAATGGGGCAATCAAGCATACAAATCAACAAACTCATTACACCATCACAAACCTTAGTGCCATATAAATAAAATTACAAAATTTCAAGAGTGTTTTGAAAAGATTCAATTTTAACGAGTTCATATACCTTATGAAAAGATGAGCCTGCGCGAGTAATTTCTTTTGCATGCACTTGGAATGTGGCTTGAAAATACGACTTTTGAATGTGCAACAAATCATCACGGTATTTAGATTGAAACGTCAAAAAATCTTTTGAGCGCGAACCTAGTTGCTTGATGGATGCATGTCTTGAATCATCATCTACATAATTAATATTTGCAACAATTGAGCAAGTATCATTTGTCACCTCTGGAGATGGTGTTGCGGAAACAGCAATATTAACGTTTTCTTCATTAAACATTTTAACGTCAAATTTCACCTTCTCACTCAAATATCCAATTGAGTGAATCAACCGTTTTGCAAAACGTGATTCCTCACGCTCTCCAATAAATAATTTTTTCACGATTTCTTGGTTGTTTCCTCCTTTGTACTTTTGTTGTTTTTGAATATTTACCATGACTTCTGGTAGATTCCCCATTATTTTTGAAAATTCGATTTTAATTTGTTCGAGTGAATCATTAATTAATTGAATTTCTACTCCATCAGGAAAACTAACTACACCAGCCACCGAAGTAACAGGTAATTCATCAGTATGACGCACAACGAGTCTTACTTCAGCTTGTGCTTGTTTAGAACTGGCAAGTCCGAGTTCTTCCATGAATACCCGTGCCATTGTTAAAACAAGCGATGCTTCTTTTGAAAAACGACGAAGCACTAGATAATCCATTGATTCCTGGTCGGATTCAATATTTAAATTCACCTCTATATTAATTTCTGCCACAATAAGTTCCATAATAAATCCCTCAAAAAATTAATAAGTTATAGATAGATAATTTGAATTTGACAGAATTTACACAGCACTATTTCGCTGATCAAACACGCATAGAAATACGTGCTAAAAAATACGTGGTATATAAATAGTCAAGTGCGCAGAGATAGCTAAATTGCGCTATATGGTAGAGATCGAGGCAATGATTAGTTTACATCGATTCTTATAGTAGTAGACCCTTATGTGGTCTATTTTGAGCGATTACCCAGCTACTGTAGACAACCGCCTATCTGTTACCCGGCGTACACTGCTAGTGTGCAATGTGACGATAGGCGTCATCAGAAATGATGACTAATGGTGA
>CAZDRA010000170.1:4244-8249 GCA_964507705.1 uncultured Roseivirgaceae bacterium
TAAATATTTTCACAACACAAATTGTTTGTCAACCATTTTTTTGGTTTTCATATTTAGACATAGTATCCATCCAAACCAATAGGACAAAATATAACCTATATAATGTATAGCCTGTTTTTATTATCTGCGGTAATTCAATAGGCTTCAATGAAACACGGTGTTTCCTACGAATATCTGTTTTCTCAAAATTTCGTGGAATAGATTGATTCACCAAAAACCGTATCCCCATATTTTTCATTTTTTCTAAAGTTGTCAACCCAATCTCAAATCCCGAATGAAGTTTCGCAACGTGCACTAATTTTCCAACATCAAGTAAATTTATCATGCTAATATATTTAGCCATATCCTCGATAGAAGTAAATATCATTAGCCCTGATCCAGGGTTATACGCTTCTGACCAAGCATTTAATCCTTCATTAATAATAGTAAAATCTTGTTCAGAATATTTTTTCATTTTTTTTTGCAACATCGTTAATATTTTCTGAGATCGTAATATCTCCGTATGTTTATTTTTATATTGATATGATATTTTATTTGAAACATGCATAGGATCTTTTGAAGTTAGAATTGCATCGTATGCGCTATATCCCGATATTTTTTCGATTATTAGTGCATTTTCTAGTATGTTTCCTACAATTTCATCATTTAAGAAAAATTTATCCGCAATCCCAGAGAAGTCACCGTGTCGCTGCCTTACCACTCTTAGCAAGCGTTCGATTATTAATGGTTTAAGTTCTTCTATACTTTGAACATCATCATACTGCTCATCTAATTCTGTCCTTTCTTCTGTTTCAATTTTTGGATATGGAAATATTTTATCGCTTAGCTCATTTCTCAGAATGGTTTTTATTGATCTATCATTTTTTGGAAGACGTGATTTTCGCTTGCGAAATGTACTTGCTCTAATTCCAAGCGCATATCCAATTGCATAATCCTGAAGCCCTCTATTTAGCTCAACAAAATCATTAACAGCCATAATGTCTATCGTATGCATATAGCTTGAAATTGTTGTTTTTTCATTTGCATGACCGATTGATCGTGAAATTGCCTTTAGATTACGACAATCCATGTCTTTTGTACCACATAGTATTTCAATATCCTTTTCATTTAAGTCTCCTGCAATATATTTTATAATTTGATATGAAGCTGATCCTTTGTCTATTGCTGTACTCGCCACACCCATGCGCATAGACCAGGAGTGACGCAAATGATGAAACCGAATATTCATGTCACCAGTAACGTTCTTCAATACACTATTAATAAACTGGGCCGCATACCCTCGGTCTATTAGCATACGCGAATTCAATTCTCCTGCCATCAACGGCGCTTGAGCATCATTTTCAAAATGTTCAGCACTGTCAGTCAGAACAGCTCTAAGGACATTTATCTCAATATCAATAAGGGTACCAACTAAAGGAATCTGTCTAATACCAGATGTGCTTTTTAACTCACGATAAACATTATGTCTCACAATCACATATATAAGTGAAAAATCGAGTAGATATTGGATGTCTCGCCATTGAATATTATATACTTCACCAAATCTAAGGCCAAAACGATATCCAAGTATCAATAAGACGGCATGTTGATACTGTCTTATTTTGCTGCAGTTTTTATCCCTTAAAATATTGCGCAAAGAGATAAGATATTCATCATGTGATATAAAATTTGCATCTATTGACAGTCTTTTATCTCTAGTTTTTTTCGCGGCAGATACTACGCTCCAATCCAGATCTTCGACACCCCATGTTTCTATAAGAAAATAATGGAAGTCACGTATAACATGCTCTACCTGCGCTGTATCTTCTCTTTTCCAATACTCGAGAACATCTAAATAAAATTCTTCAAACTCTGATTCATCCATTTCAAAAATATTTTTGTCATATGCTTTTTCAATTATTGGGACGCCTATCATGAATGTATATTGCCTGACTGTATTGTAAGCCAAGTTGCTGCGTTGCTGAGTACCGAAACGGCAAAGCCAAATAGCCCACACAGCTACTATTCCACATGCCTGTGTTCGTTCCTCTTTTTCAAAAAATACCTCTATATGTTGTTCTAATTTTTTCTTAAGCTGCTTGCATCTTCGGTCATAACCTTTAGGCGCAACAGATGCAATATTATTAACAATTATGCGCAAATCTTTTATGAATCTTAGTCCTAAATCTCGATCTTGTTTACTGCCTACCCTGCTCATATCAGGTAGCCAAGCATACAAATGTTCTGGCGTCAGCTTTTCTAATGAACCCTCATCACACTTAAGTCGCTTTTTGCTCACCAACCTTACCAGTGCTGTCAAAGGAAGTGGTCTATATGCTATTTCATTTTTAAATACAGAACGAATATAACCTGGCTTCTCTAACGACAAAGCAGTATGTCCAAGCTGAGCCAGTACCTTATACGTATCTCCCTTAACTTCGGTAATGGATTTACATATATCTCTCAATGCCTGTTTGAATAAATGCATATTGATACTATTTAGATCTATTTCACCGTATTGACGGTGCAACCCTACAAAAAGACTCAACGAAATAGATTCTAAATACCATCTATATAGACAAACTGGTTTGCTTTTATCTTTTGATAAAATATCTACAAAAACTATTTTTTCTAATTGATAAGCTGAAGATACAATTGCCGTATGAAGACCCTTCAATAAGGAAGCATCAGGTATACACCCATAAATAGGGGCGCTTATTATAATTTCAGCTAGCCTTTGCTCTATTGTAAATTTATCTTCATGCTTTCCCTTTTTATATAAATATTCTTCGAATTTATCCCTTGCCCTATCAAGGGTTCTACCCATCTCAACAATATCACGTGGGAACGGCATTCCCTCTCCATCCAGGCAGAACGTACGATAATTAGCTGGCACTGAATGCCCCGAATATCTGAGGCTTGCCAACCATCGATAGAAAAGCCTAAGGCATAGATTTAATGAACATTTTTCAATATCTGCTTTTATTCTTACTTGTTTAATTAATGATTCAAGATCATGTTCGGTAAATTTTTTTGGCAACCCTTCAGAATACACATCTTCTAAAACACTCCGTATTATCTCACGGTGCAGGTTTTTATTATATTTTCTATTCAGTGCCCTCGCTTCAGGCCCAAGTATGTCGGTCTCATGCCCACAATACTTTTTACGACTCCAACGAATATTTTCAGAACTAATTCGACCACCCGCCCCTAACCCCGAAAGTGTTTCCCAGCCAATATCCACCATCACTGAATTAATCTGTTGTGCGAGATATTTAATTGCAACTCTTGGGGTATAAATAGAAGTTAGGCCAAATGGATGATCAATCCCACCCTGATGCCCTAATTGCGCAGAAATGAGATCAGGGGGAACATTTTTTCGCTCAAGTTCTGTTGCAAGGAATTTACGTCCAAAATTAATTTTAATACCCCAGTGGCGTTCCCAACACTCAGCTATTGTTAATGTGGTAATGCTTTTTGTTTTTGTTAAGTCTTTATTAAGATAGAAAAATAATGGTAAATCTTTTGCACCCTTCTTTTGAATTATTCTATTTATGGCGCAGGCAATACTTCTTGATTTATCACCCCGATTATATAGAATACGTGAGAGTTTACTTAGGTGGTCAATATACAGGTTAATCTGTTTACAGCTAATTTCTGCGAGTGCTACGAGTCTAAATTGATGCGCATCAGAAGATACTTTGTCATTAATTGTGCACATTCCACTGTTTGTATCTATATCAGAAATATCACAAAAAACATCAATTACGGGACGATGGCCGGTAGAAAACAGTAAAAAACTCACGACGTAATCCACAAATGCATTATGTCGTGCGCTAATAGATTCGTCTGATTTAACAATTGATAAAGTATATTCTCCAAAAGATTTAACAAAACCACATATTTCAGATCTGTAAGGGTAATATGTTGTGTAGGATTCTGATCCAATAGTATCAATGATTTTCATATAAATATTTAATACTAATTCCCCAAAAACATTTTTTTTATAACATCAATATATGCATT
>CAZDRA010000171.1:0-8229 GCA_964507705.1 uncultured Roseivirgaceae bacterium
ATTAAAAAAGAATTTGATACTGTTAAGTTTTTCAGAAAGGTCAAAGAAAAAATTTCAATGGAAACAGCAGAAATGTCATTTGAACAATACAAAGAGTATTTGAAAATTAACAAAATAACTTCTGCTAAATAGCCACCGTACAGTCAAGTACGTAAGGGGAATTTCACCCCAAACCTCTCCCACCTGACGGACGGACGAGGCAGGGAATCGTACGTAAATCTCTCAATTCATATGCTTACGCCAAAGCTTCAGCAGAGGCGCTACGGCTCAATCAATTCTTGATCAGGTTAATTGATACCAAAAATCCAGTGATAAAATAAATTTAGATAAGGACTTCCACCCCTCCGAGTCACTTGATAAGGAACTTGGAGGGGGTGAAAAAATCCTTATGCTAATATTACTGGATTTATTAGAGCTTGTTAGCTCTTTTATTTATGAATATCTCCTTGAATCTTTATTTACTCTTTTCATAATACTCGTAAAATTACTTTGCCACAAAAACCTTATTATGTCTTAAATGAATTAATTTTAAGGTGAAAGGGAGTTTTTGTGCAGGTTCTCATTGTGCATCATTTCTCAGGGAGAAATGAAACGATATTATTAATATAAAAAATTAAAAGAAATTATGACCAGAACATTAATAGGCTTCTTCATTTTCTTTTTTTCAATTACATGCAATGCACAATTAAGAAAAGCTGATGTTGCGGATATTCAAAACAAATATTTGGATATTCCATATGCAACACTATCCAATGCTCAAAAAATGGATATTTATCTCCCCGATGAAGGCGATGGACCTTTCCCGGTTATACTTTCCATACATGGGGGAGGCTTCATGGCAGGGGATAAAAAAGACATACAGGTAACTCCTATGCTCAGGGGGTTAAACCGGGGATATGCCGTTGTTTCTATAAATTACCGCCTAAGTGGTGAAGCGAAATGGCCAGCCCAGATATTTGATTGTAAAGCTGCTATAAGATGGATAAGGAAAAATGCAGGTAAATACAATCTTAATACGGATAAAATTGTGGCATGGGGAGGTTCAGCTGGTGGACACCTTTCGGCAATGCTTGGAACTTCAGGTGATGTTATGGCCCTTGAAGGTCCGGAATTAGGAAATCCAGATCAATCCAGCCGGATACAAGCTGTAGTAGATTGGTTTGGGCCAATAGACTTTTTGAAAATGGATGAGCAGTTAACAGAGAGCAGGGTGAAAGATCCCATGCATCATTCAATTCCGGGATCACCCGAATCCTTACTTTTAGGTAAGAACCTACAGGATGTGCCCAATCTTGTAAAAGAGGCAAATCCGGTTACATATATATCACCTGACGATCCCCCATTTTTTATTCAACATGGGATAGAAGATAACCTGGTTCCATATCAGGGCTCTGTTACTCTTGCACGTGAATTGGGAGAAGTGATCGGCTTTGAAAGTGTTTATCTTGAATTGTTCCCTGCTACGGGGCATGGCAATAGTCCTGCTTTTTATACTGAAGAAAATTATAATAAAATATTTGCATTTATAGAAAAATCCCTGGATAAGAAACTACAGTTTAAAACATTTGGCAATAAAAATGGTCGGAAAATAGATATTCCAGACTCAGGGTTTATAGAAATTGATGGGGGCAAACTGAAATATGTTGTAGAAGGTGAAGGTACACCTTGCTTGGTGGTCGGTTCATCTGTTTATTATCCAAAGACCTTTTCAAAGGATTTACGTCGTAACCTGAAGATGTATTTTGTGGATATGCGCTGGTTTACCCCAGAAAGGGGAAATAGAACGCTTGATGAATTTACGTTGGATACCATTATTAACGACATTGAAAAGATAAGATTTGCATTGCATCTGGAAAACCCAATCTTGATAGGACATTCTATCCATGGTACCATAGCCATGGAATATGCCAAAAGATACCCGCAAAATATTTCCTCGTTGATTCTGATCTGTTCGCCAAACATCTTTGGAAATGAAGAATACAACAAAGCAACGACAGAAGCATGGAATACAGCATCAGAAAAAAGAAAAGAACTTCAAAAAAAGAATTGGGAATGGCTTAACAAAAACAAAGATAAGTTCTCAGAAACAGAATTGTTGGTAGAAGAATATTGTGCCATGAGCCCCAAATATAGCTATGACCCTAGCTATGACCTTAGGTGGCTATGGAAAGACATAATCATGAATCCTGATCTTATTCACTATTTATATGGAACAATTTTTAATAATTATACTATGTTCAATAACATAGAAAGTGCATCTGTCCCAACGTTGGTATTGTTAGGAAAATATGATTATGCAATTCCACCAGATTTGTGGAAAAAGGATAGTAGCATTACAAATATCGACATACATATTTTTGAAAAAAGTGGGCATACACCGCAACTTGAAGAAAGCAAAAAATTTAATACAAAGGTTATAGAATGGCTGAGCCTGAAATAGAACCGGAATGAAAAGAATAACTTTTATAAAAACATCAGCATTAGCAGGTTTAGGACTTGGCTTTTCTGGCTTTAAATTCCACCATTTACATGGTAAAACCCACATTCTAACACTAAGTTTTGATGATGGTTTCAAAAAATCATTTTATCGAATTGCAGATATTCATGAATCATATGGTCTTAAAGCCTGTCTGAATGTTATTGCCAGTGGGCATCTGAATAGCTTTAAACCCAAGGATAAATGGATTCCACCTGAAAGTCTCGGAAATTTTGATGACTGGAATATTCTTCAGGACAGAGGACATGAGATAATGCCCCACACATGGGAACACCTGAATTTGACTGAAATTCCAATTGTAAAAGCAAAGGAAAATATTGATAAATGCCTTAACTATTTTGAAGAACATTTAGAAGGTTTTAAATCTTCTGAATCTGTTTATAATTTTGCATATAATGCATCAACCCCAGAATTGGAAGATTACCTTTTTCAAAGAGTCCGTGCCATACGAACAGGAGGTTGGTTAGTTTTAAACGGATCAAAGTCAAATTTACTTCCTGTTTCGCCAAAGCCTGCCAGATTGGGATGTTGGGGGTATGGTCCGGATTTCTGCGATGATTTTGTTGAAGAACAGGTAAATGATTTTTTAGCAAGTTCTGGAGGTTGGCTAATTCTTAATCTTCATGGGCTTGAAAATGAAGGTTGGGGACCAATACGCACCAGCTACCTGGATAATCTTCTAATGCGGGTGACAAAAATTGATTATTTGGCTGTTATGTCTTATGGAGAAGTTCTGGGACAAACAAAAGGTTGAATACAATGCCTAAGCCATGTAGGTAAGTGGAACTTCATCCCATACCTCTTCCACCCACCTGGCCCACCACGGCGGACAGGCGGCGAGGCGGGGAACCGTAAATCTCTTCATATGCTTACGCCGAAGTTCAGCATAGGCGCTACGGCTCTTATCATGCAGTCAATTCTCGATCAGGTCAATTTATAGCCTAAAGTCCAGTGATAAAATAAATTTGGATAAGAACCCAAGTCATCTGACAAGAGACTTGGAGAGGGGGAAAAATCCCGGCACTCATTTCATTGGAAAAATCAGAACTATTTAACGATTCTATTATCAACTACTTATTTGAAACTTTCAATGCGATATATTAGACGCTGTGTGGTTTAAAAAAGGGACAATTCATATTGTATGTGTATTTGAAGCTGAAAAGACCACTTCCATTAATTCTGGTATATAATTGCGCCTGACAGACTTATCATAATCAGTAAAATGTCCATGTATTGTAGCCAGATGTTACCAACCTTGGTGCAGTTTGTAATATTCTTAGCATTTGTGAACAGGCACTACATAGATACTTCAGTAGTTGGAGGTGTTTTCGATCAAGAATTTGAACTGTGGACGAACATTTTTTTCAATGAAGTAAATGAGCAGGTATATAAAATCGCAACATCTTCACTATTAGAAGCGGAACTGGAAAACGCCCCAACTCATGTTCGCGATTTTCTGGATCAAATACCAGAAAGTAATAGAATTGTAATCAATTACAAGCTTCACTTTGGGAAGCTTTTTTTGGAAAAAAATGAAGATCAATGGCCAAGTACAGATTGCTATCAATAGATGAATTGAAAGAATTTATCAATTATCTGATTCTGGCAGGAATTGTTGCTGCTGATTGGGTTGAAATGAAAAAGAATGATCCGGGAAAAGCAGCAAAAATTGTTGACCTGTTTAGCGATGTGGTTTTCGAGAAAATTATGCGACAAACTAATTATATTCAATGGAGAGGAGAAAAAGAATTAAGAGTTGCGCAATGCCTGAAAGATAAATTTGTTATCGTAGGGATTGATGCCTCTAAAATCCAGAATGCCAATTTTAAAGATTCGGCATATCTTAATAATGCAATGCAAGACCCACCTTCAAACCTAAAAGTGTACACAACCGAAATACCTTATGAAATACCCAGGGAGGAAGAAATTTTTAGAATGACAGAAGGCGGGTATCAAATCTCCGATGGTAAATTATATAAAACACTTTGTATGGTACTACCGCAATAAAAGGATTTGTTTGAAAATCATTGAGTTACTGCTATCATATTTTCCAAATGCACATCTTTTGTGTAAATTATAATTTATTCTATTTCTTTCAATTTCAAGATTATGACGAAGTACCAACAAATTACTGCTTTTATACTATTGTTTTTTTATTCATGCTCTGGAGATAAATCAACAATTCAACTTTCCAAAAGTGATGAAAGCAAAATTGAAATAGCGAAAGCAAATGGCATATCTGCCAATGAAGGATTTGTCAGATGCGAAAACTACGTCAATGCCTGGCTGGAATTTAGCGATCCAGAATCAGGCCTGATTCCCCGAAACCTTAAAGACGGCAAAGATTTTTGGAATGCGCAAGATGCCGCAGCCGACAATTACCCATTCATGGTTTTGACTTCTTTTTTTACAAATCAAAAAATGTTTGATGGGAGAATGAAGGAGATGCTTGCTTCCGAAATGAAATTGACTTCAAGGGTAAACTCCTTGCCAGATACATATTCGTTCTCAAAAAAGGATTTTTTAAATGAAGAAATCGATATGGGCAAAATTATATTCGGGACATCGGAATATATTAAGGATGGATTACTTCCGCTTACGGAGTGGCTGGGAAAAAGTCCATGGTCCGATCGAATGTTGGAAATGCTTTATGATATGCACAAAGAAATTGATGTGGCAAATGAAGTAAATGAAAAGAAACTGGGAAACGTGTCAAAGGAAGAAGTAAATGGCGAGCTGCTCCAGACACTTTCGAGAGTTTATTGGATGACAGGTGATGAGATGTTTTTGGATTGGGCAATAAAGATTGGGGATTATTATTTACTCGGCAACCACCATCCGACAAGAGATTTGGAATATTTACGGTTAAGAGATCATGGGTGTGAGTTGATTTCAGGGCTTTGTGAATTGTATATTTCTACACATTTTGCCAGACCAGAGCAGAAATTAAAGTATCAAAAATCTTTGTACGAAATGCTGGATAGGATTCTTGAGGTGGGAAGAAATGAAGACGGAATGTTTTATAATGCCATTAACCCTATCACCGGCAAGGTTGAGCATAAAAAAATAGCCGATACTTGGGGATATACATTGAATGGATATTACGGAATATATTTGATTGACAACAAAATAGAATACAAGGAGGCAGTGTTAAAGGTTTTTGCTAATCTCCATAAATATAAAAATTACGATTGGGAAAGAGGCAGTTCAGATGGTTATGCAGATGCCATAGAAAGTGCTCTCAATCTTTATAATCGCATACCTGATCCCAAAATTGCCGATTGGATTGATAGTGAAATAAAAGTGATGTGGGCAATACAAAAGCAAAGTGGTATCATTGAGGGTTGGCATGGAGATGGTAATTTTGCACGAACTACCATCATGTATAATTTATGGAAAAGTAAAGGCTTGTATGTTAAGCCCTGGAGAAATGACCTACAATTGGGTGCTGAGCAAATTGGAGATTCATTATTGATCTATTTGAAAGCTGATAAACCATGGAAAGGGAAACTTTATTTTGATAAACAACGCCATAAAGAAAATATGAACCTGCCTATGGATTGGCCACGTATCAACCAATTTTCGGAGTGGTTTACTACCAGTTCTGAGATGGAATATAGTCTAATTGATTTTGACCAAAGGTCATTGGAAATTTATGCCGGACATGATTTAATTAGTGGAATTGATATTGACGTAACAAATGAGAAGTCACTTAAATTGTATTAATTTTCAAGTATATTGGATAATTTACGTAAACCATGCTAATACTTTAACCAATGTCATTCAGCTATCCCTTTAAAAACACGCAAATGGTCAGCCTAATTATTATTCTTTACTGCTGCAACTAACTGTAGAATCTGCTGAATATCATCAGTAAAACCAAGTATGTCTATTTTTGTGGGATCAACTTCCTGGTCATTATTATCTATATTAATTGTAAGGCCCATATCAGTGTATGCAGCCTGGCGTTCAATACCAAAAGCAATAACGTTTCCCCCTACTTCACCTGTTCCGGAATCTACAATATACCATCCGTATTTTTGTGCTGCTTTCGCTGCAACAAGTCCTTGAGGAGTGCTCCAACTTAATGATTCAATATCAACAGTGGATTGAATGGCAAGCAAAGTTCCAATAGTATAATAGGGGTTATCTCCCAGATAACCGTAGATTGGATTAGACGCAAAACCATCACCTGCATGGGCAGGCCAGATATAATGAACATCTTTCGAGTATCGTCTGCTGCTAAGCATAACAGCCATGGCATGATTAATGCCTGAGCCTTCTTTTTGTAATGTGCCCAATTCTCCTAATCGAATTGCTCCGCCCAGAGAGGGAAGACGCGAACCACGAGATCCCAGAAGCCCCTCTCCAATAACAAGATCAATGTTATGAAGATTGCTGCCATTATAAAATGTCAGAAAATCAGATCCTGGGTCACGCCAGGCACCGGTCCCTTCATCCGCAAGCCCTGTGGCAGGATCAATAATCACGTAATTTGCATTCCCGTTATCTGGATACCGTAAGTCAATACCTGCATCGGGCGATAGCTTGCGCTGAAATAGTGTTCCTCCTCTGGGATTTGATCGTTCCGGATGATTCCATCCTTCGGTAAGGCGAAAATTGGTTAATGGCTGCGATTGATCTACATAATAGATACCTACGAGATCAGGATAAATCGAAGTTGGCGCCTGTGCCGAATCTCCCCAAATGGCATCTTGCACATCTACAAACTCTGCATTTGCAGGAATCTGTCTATTCCAAATTGAAGATGAAGAATAGGGCTGGGGAAAAGTATCTACCGGATTTACTGTTTCTGGTTTCGAATTGCAACCAATAAGTGGTATCATAAAACCAAAGAGCGATATTTTTGTTAGAATGTATCTCATAATTCGACCGTTTCTTTAGTTTAATAATAGGAGTCGTTTTGTTTGAACAAAATCACCTGCACTCATTTGTAACAAATAAATGCCGTCAGGTACTGCATTACCCAAACTGTTTTTACCATCCCAAACTACTGAATAATCTCCAACAGGTTGTTCTTCATCCACTAGTACATGTAATTCTTGTCCTTGTATATCAAAAATACGCAATAAAACAAGGTTAGACTGGGCAAGTTGGTACTCGATTGTGGTATTTGTTCTAAACGGATTTGGATAATTTTGCTTTAAACCAAGTTCTATTTGGGAACTACCGGCATCCTTAATAGAAGTAGTCAAAGCTGCCTCAACTAATACGGGAGTTTCGTCAATAGCAATATTATTTGCAGGAATTACCTTGTCTTCAGGATAAATAGGAACACCTTCGGTATTCAATTCGGTAACAAATTGTTTTACACGCACTTGTGATGTGGTAACAAAGGAGGTTAAATCTACTGTTAGGGTTTGATTACGCTGTACTAATCCCTGGTTATCAACTTCAAACTGTTTTTCGTGCCATAGCAGAAAAATATCTTTCCCCTTCCGGCTCATCTTGTAAGCATACACATTTGCACCAAGGTCAAGAATCTCAATGGGGAGATCTGCACCCAGAAGCTCATCAATTAATTGTTTGGCAGCATAAAAAACTGGCTTTCGTGCCCCGTTCATACTTTGGGTGGCTACCATTATCCGGCTGTTGAGCAAGCCGGCATCCTGCCAAAACATCCGTTCGTGTATTTCCGGCCCCCAGGCAGGCTGTAGCGAGATGGCCTGCTGACCCGAAGCAAGGGCAGTAAGGATTTTGCGCAAGCTCTG
>CAZDRA010000172.1:0-8166 GCA_964507705.1 uncultured Roseivirgaceae bacterium
CGCTTGACGTACGCTATGAATTATGTGAGATTTATGAAGAAAATGATACGAAGGGAAAAGAAATGATTGTTTATAAAGTGGAAGATGAAGATCGTAAATATTATTTAGTTCAGCATCTATCCTTTTTCAATAATTGTAAATGTCCTACTGATTTTAATCCGGACGTTACCTTACCGCCCCCAAAAGCGGCATAATTTCATTACGTTATAAAGTAAACTATTGATTTAAGTTAATTTAAAAAGATTATTCAATTATATAATTTATCACCAAGTATCAGTTGCGAGGTAGATTGATCTCTACTCTTGCTACTAATTATAATGAAAGTTCTATTCAATAATTAAAACATGAAATCAACTAATAATTTAAGTCCGTTAAAAAATTTTAAAGATGATATACCTGCCAGTATAGTTGTCTTTTTTGTTGCACTTCCTTTATGTCTTGGAATAGCTATGGCATCTGGAGCGCCATTGTTTTCAGGCTTGATCGCTGGGGTGATTGGAGGATTAATAGTGGGAGTAATAAGTGGATCTCCATTAGGCGTAAGTGGACCGGCAGCTGGATTGGCAGTAATCGTACTAACTGCGATACAAGATTTAGAAAGATTTGAAATCTTTTTGGTTGCGGTAGTTCTTGCGGGAATCATACAATTGATTCTTGGCTTTTTAAGAGCAGGAAACATTGCCTATTTTTTCCCTTCATCAGTTATTTACGGAATGTTAGCCGGTATAGGGATTATTATATTTTTAAAGCAGATACCTCATGCTTTCGGATATGATAAAGACCCTGAAGGCGATTTTTCTTTTAAACAAGTCGATGGAGAAAATACATTCTCTGAGTTGGTTAATATGTTGGATTATATTAGCCCCGGAGCGCTAATTATTGCCACTGTTTCCCTTGTAATACTATTGCTGTGGGAGACACAGTTACTTAAGCAATTCAAAATATTTCAATTAATACAAGGGCCATTAGTTGCAGTATTATCAGGAATTGGCTTGAATATTTATTTTGCTGGTAAAGAAGGATATTCGCTGAATAGCGATCAAATTGTAAGTGTTCCTATCGCCGGAAGTATGGGTGAGTTTTTTGGCAACTTTACACTACCGGATTTTACAGCGCTATCTAATCCCACTATTTATATAACAGCAATAGTCATAGCAATTGTAGCTAGTTTAGAAACTTTATTGTGTGTAGAAGCCACTGATAAGCAAGATCCCTATAAAAGAGTTACACCTACAAACAGAGAGTTAAAGGCTCAAGGTATTGGCAATATTCTTTCAGGATTAATTGGTGGATTACCTATTACGCAGGTAATAGTACGTAGTTCGGCAAATATGCAAGCTGGAGGCAAAACAAAAGTTTCAGCCATAGTTCACGGTATCTTACTTTTAATAAGTATAATGTTAATTCCAGACTTATTAAACTTGATCCCCTTGTCAACTCTTGCGGCTATCTTATTTATCGTAGGGTATAAATTGGCAAAACCGGCTCTTTTCACAAAAATGTATAGCCAAGGAATGGGGCAATTTATCCCATTTCTAGTTACCATTTCGGGAATTGTATTCATTGATTTACTATGGGGTTTAGGGATTGGCCTTATGGTTGCTGTTTTGGTACTTCTTAAAAATAGCTACAACATCCCTTATAAATTGAGAAAAGAAAACCTTCAAGGGAAAAAGAAAATTGTAATTGAATTAGCTCAGGAAGTTACTTTTTTAAATAAAGCGAGTATTTTGAAATCGTTAAACGAAATTCCTGAAAACACCGAAGTTGTAATCGATGGTTCTAGAACAAATTATATGCATTACGATGTTGAGGAAATAATAGAAAACTTTAAAATTAATGCGCAAAACAAAAACATTAAACTTGATATTATTGATTTGCATGCGCACAAAGGAGTTGTTCCACCGGAGCACATTAGTATAAAATCTGATGACAATTCGTAACAATAAAAGAAAATCTTAAATAAAACATTAATTAATGAGACAGGTCACTTTTGAGAGAGATATGTAAACCTTTGGAGTCGGCCAAAAGCAGACTCCAAAGGCCATAATTATTTCAACAAAGGGCGATGTTTCTAAAAAAAATTAAAAATATGAAAACACAAACGAAAGAGATGCAATCAGCCACTTCACCTGAAATGGCAATTGAAATGTTAAAAAAAGGTAATTCTCGCTTTGTAGAAAACAAATTGGCAAGCAGGGATCTACTCGGACAAGTGAAAGAAACCAGCAAGGGCCAATTCCCCTTTGCTGCCGTGCTTAGTTGTATTGATTCTCGTGTGCCTGCCGAAGTTGTGTTTGATCAGGGCATCGGAGATATATTCAGTATTCGAATAGCGGGAAACTTCATTAATGAAGATATACTTGGCAGTATCGAATTTGCTTGCAAAGCAGCAGGTTCTAAACTAATTGTAATACTGGGTCATTCAGCTTGTGGTGCTGTAAAAGGGGCTTGCGATCATGTAGAGTTGGGTAACCTTACTGGATTATTAAACAAGATTCAACCTGCAATTGACGCAGTAGAAGAGGGAGGAGATCGTTCTTCTGCAAATACCGGTTTTGTGCAAAAGGTGGCAGATAAAAATGTGGAAATTGCCTTGCAACAACTGAAAGAAAAAAGTGCCGTGCTAAAAGAAATGCTGGACAAAGGAGAAATAGGTTTGGTTGGCGCTATGTACTCGGTAGAGACAGGCCAGGTAACATTTATGGAACTGTGAAAAAAACAAATCAATTTGTAGTATTTTTTTCGCTGCTGATATTGGCCTTGCCTGCTTCTCTTTTTGCTCAGCAAGAAGAGACAGGCAATTGGCTTATGTATTTTGGTTTGAACAGGGTGAGTGATAAATTCAGTATTCACACCGAAGTACAATATCGAAACCATACGGTTGCTCCAGTAAATATTGAACAGTTGCTGCTACGAACAGGGCTGAATTATCACTTTTCAGATAAGGCATTTGTTACCGCAGGATATGCATATATCATGTCGTATGATTTTGAATCAGAGCAAAAAGCTCCCGAATTTAGAGAACACCGAATCTGGCAGCAGTTTATTTTAACAAATACAATTGGCAGGGTAAAATTTGAGCATCGATACAGAGTAGAGCAACGATGGGTGGAAGATAACTACTTGAATAGGTTTCGTTATCGTTTGATGCTGTTTGTTCCGCTAAACAAACCTAAAATTGAAAAGGGAACACTATTTTTAGGACTATATGATGAAATATTTATAAATGGCAAAGATCCATTTTTTGATCGTAATCGGCTGTACGGGGCTTTAGGGTATCAGTTTACTAAATCCACAAGTTTGCAAGTAGGGATGCTACACCAACAAGTAACTGATAATGGAAAATGGTATTTACAATTTGCATTAATTCTTAATCCAGATTTCAGAAAGAAGGAATAAGGAAAAGATGAATAGATTCAATCTTTTAGATATTGTGATTAATGAGTTAACAATTTAGTTGGTAATTTCCCAAATAGAATCAGAGAATGGATTTGATTTAAATAAATGTTTTATCGAACTAAAAACTACATAGAAATCAATAACCAAACTAAAAATGAAAACGATGAAACAATTATTATTTCTTATTGCATTGACAATTTCAATGTCATCTTTTGCTCAAAAGAGTAAAGTAATGGACAAGTTAAAAGAGTATCATTTTAAAGATGATTTTCTTACAAAAAATTTGAAAGATGCCGATGCCGAGTACTATTTTGATGTTAAAATAACAACTATTAATAGTTCTGAAACTAAGATTGAAGAAGCTAAGTTTGATCCTTCAAAAAATATTGGTGAGCGTTGGATACTTCTTTCAGTTGATGGTGATAGCCCTTCAAGAAAAGACTTGAAGAACTTTGATAAAGCGCACAATACTAAAATTGACGATATCAATGGCGAAATTGATGACAATTCATGGGGCATTGAAAAAGACGATAGCGATTATTTAGTGATCAATTTCAAATATGACAAAGCTTCGTTACCAAAAAAATATGATTACCTAGGTGATTGCAAAGGGCTTGCTTTTTTCAACAAAAAAACAAAGCGACTTGAAAAAGCTGAATTTGTTAACGAACAACCTCTAAAAGTAAAAATGTTTAAAGTTACAAAGTTGGACATGGTTGTTACTTACACTTATAACTCAGAAGAGCAAATATATTTAATTCAAAAAGAAAGTTTAACTATGGAAGTTAAACTTCTTGGTCAATTGATTTTACTAGAGGAGATTAACGAATTCTCAAATTATAAAAAAAATAACTTTAAATAATATATATAACAACTAAATTAAAAAAAGACATGAGTTTATTTGCAAAAGCAATTTCAGTTGCTTTTTTATTATCATTTATAACATTTTTGGTGCAAGCTCAAGACGATAAAAAGCTAGTATCCGGAAATTCCATTAGCATTGGTATTCCCATTGGTGATATGGAAAGCAGTTACGACTTTGGCTTTGGTATTTATGCCAATTTTGACTACAAGTTTAACAAGTTTTTAACTGGCAGGTTTGACTTGGGTTGGAATTCATTTGACGGTGACGATATCATAGATCAAGACACGGGCCTTCCTGAGGATGTCCAAATGAACGTTTGGGAATTTACAGGTGGGCTAAGAGCAAATTTAAGTGTTTTTTATGTAGAAGCACGAGGTGGATATTTCACAGGAGTAAGTGCCTGGGGAATTGTGCCTGCGATTGGACTCAGAATAGGAAAATTAGACATTCAGGGAAATATGACTGTTGCTGGAGATAGTCAATGGGGAGGGATTCGCTTAGGTTATTACTGGGGAAATCAATAGCTCGCTGCAACTGTATATTGCAAATGATCTTAATCATGAATAGTAACAATAAATAAGAGAAAATGGAAAATGGTATTTACAATTTGCTTTATTTATAGGAATTCAGTTCCTTGAGGTTTTAGCTCAAAGAAACTCAATTTTAGAAGTTATTGTTTAAAATGAAGAACTCGATACCATCACAACTAAATATTTCCATTGTCGGAGGCGGTCAACTCGGAAGAATGCTTTCGCTCGCAGCAAGTAATTGGTCTATTAAAACAAATGTTTTAGACCCTTCAAGTTCATGCCCTGCCGCTACAGTTTGTACTCATTTTGTGCAAGGTGATTTTAATGATTATGATACTGTTTATAAATTTGGGGATTCGGCAGATATAATAACTATTGAAATAGAAAATGTAAATGCCGATGCTTTAATACAATTAGAAAAAGAAGGTAAAACGGTAATTCCCGACCCAAATGTTTTAAAAATTATTCAAGACAAGGGATTACAAAAGCAGCATTACCAACACCATCAAATTCCAACTTCCCCTTTCCAGTTGTTTAGTACTGAAGAAGAGATAATAGATGCTGAAAATCAAGGTGCATTGGCTATTCCTTTTGTACAAAAAAGCCGAAAAGCAGGTTATGATGGAAAAGGTGTATCTGTAATTAAAACTCAGAAACAATTACATGAGCATCTTTTAAAAGGACCGTCTGTTGTAGAAAACATGATCGCCATAAAAAAAGAGATTGCAGTTATTGTAGTAAAAAATAAAAAAGGTGATGTAAAATGCTTCCCTCCTGTTGAGATGGTCTTTAACGAAACTTCTAATCTTGTTGAAACACTTATTTGTCCTGCACAATTAAATGATAAATTAGTAAATGCCGCTGAAAACTTAGCTGTAAAAACCATCAATTCTTTTAAATTGCTAGGTATACTTGCTGTAGAAATGTTTTTAGACGAGAATAACAAGTTAATGGTGAATGAAGTAGCACCCAGGCCACATAATAGTGGACATCATACCATAGAGGCAACCATCACCTCTCAGTACGAACAACTTCTTAGAGCTTTATTTAATTTCTCTCTGGGAAGCACTGATATTAAAATACCGGCTGTAATGATAAACCTATTAGGAGATCCTAATTATAGTGGAGTAACTAATTATCAAGGAATTTCCGAGGTGCTTAAAATTGATGGTGTTAAGTTACATCTTTATGGAAAACAAACTACACGCCCAAACAGAAAAATGGGACACATTACCATTTTGGATAAAGACATTAATAACGCCTTGAAAAAAGCAAAAATTGTTAAGAACAACTTAAAAATCATATCGCAATGAGCCAAATAAAAGTGGGAATAATAATGGGGTCTGATTCAGATTTTCCAATTATGAAAGAAGCCGCTGTATTTCTTGACGAACAAGAAATACCATTAGAAATTGAAGTTGTTTCAGCCCATAGAACACCAGAAAAAATGCTTACATATGCAAAAAATGCACATCTAAGAGGGATAGAAGTAATTATTGCTGGTGCAGGAGGCGCAGCCCATTTACCCGGAATGATTGCCGCTATTACCCATCTGCCAGTAATCGGTGTCCCCATTAAAAGCTCCAATTCTATTGATGGATGGGATTCTGTATTATCTATTTTACAAATGCCCTCAGGTGTCCCTGTGGCAACTGTAGCACTTAATGGTGCAAAAAACGCAGGAATCCTTGCGTTGCAAATTATTGCAACAGGAAATGAAGAGTTGTCAAACAAAGTAATTGCATATAAAGAGTCCCTTAAAGATAAAATTGTAAAAGCAAATGAAGGCTTGAAAAAATACGAGTTTAAATTCAGAGTATAATTTGCGTTTGCAGACAGTCTAAGATTATATGATTGTTGAGTCTATTAGAATTTTATGGAAGCCAGCGGATTTATTGCTGGCTTTTTTTATAGAGGTCTCCTAAAGATAATTCTTCAGGTATAGTAGCATTTGTTGCTGTATTTTTTTTGCTTCTATTCCGGCTTTTGCCCCAAAATCATGTTGAGAAGAAGCGTAAATAATTCCCCTGGAAGAATTTACAAGAAGACCACAATCATTATTCATTCCATATTTCGATACATCTTCAAGACTCCCTCCTTGTGCTCCCACACCGGGAACAAGTAAAAAATGATTGGGGATTAATTGTCTTATCTTTCGAAGTTTTTCTGATTTGGTAGCACCAACTACATACATCAGATTTTCGGTATTCCCCCATTGTTGGCTTTTTAAAAGCACCTCCTCAAAAAGTTTTGTAGAAGAGCCCTCAATGTTCAAATTTTGAAAATCATTGCTGCCGGCATTTGAAGTAAGTGCTAAAAGGATGACCCATTTCCCATCATAATTTAGAAAAGGTTTTACAGAGTCTGCTCCCATATATGGTGCAACTGTCACAGCATCAAAAGCCATATTCTCAAAAAAAGCTCTGGCATAAAGCCCCGAGGTATTTCCGATATCTCCTCTCTTTGCATCGGCAATAGTAAATATATCCTTTGGAATATATTCCATGGTCTTTTCAAGACTTTCCAATCCTTTGGAACCTAGCGATTCGTAAAAGGCAAGATTGGGTTTGTAGGCTACACAAAAATCTATGGTAGCGTCTATTATCTGCTTGTTGAATTCAAAAATAGGATCACTGGATTTTAGCAGATGTTTGGGGATCTTTTTAAGATCTGAATCCAATCCAACACACAAAAATGAGTTTTTTTTCTTTATCTGATATACTAATTCTACTCTTGTCATCAACCTTTAATAAGTTTTATCACTGCCTAGCTAATATTTCTCTTTTCTGATTAATACGTTACAAGCTATTTGATATTGAGAGAAAAGAAAGTGTAACAAGTAAACTTGTTTTTTGAAGTAAATCGGAATATCAAAGGAACTATGTCACAAATTTACACATTCGTAAACAAATCGAAGAAAGTGATTTAAACAATAGTTTGATTAGCCGATAAATTAAATACATCTGGCGCTATTTTAAAAAAAATGGTGGAGCAATTTTCAAATATCAGGTCCAACATTTTAACCCTGCGGAAGGATTTATTACAGAAATCTTACTTGATGATAAAAAACGCTAAACATGAAAGTGGAAAATAAACATTTGATATAATTTTATGCGCTGATTCGAATGATTATGCAATAGCCTATTGAATACATACTCATTTTAGATAGAATGACAGATTCAAGTCAGAGACGAAAAAATATGAAAACGTATATTTTAAGCTTTCTACTCATAAGTTTTTCAAATTGTTTTGCAGCAGACTATAATGTTGGACAGGGGCAATCCCTTGCTACGATATCAGAAGTGCCATGGAGTACCCTACAACCTGGCGATCGTGTGTACATTCACTGGAAAGATACACCATATAAAG
>CAZDRA010000173.1:0-8125 GCA_964507705.1 uncultured Roseivirgaceae bacterium
ATCTTCCACCTCCATCACCCGCAAAACACAGAAAGAATAATGAAGTGATGACGATCGTAGAACAAATGCCATATTATAGAAAACGTATGCCGAGCTTAGCATTTGACATCACAAGAGCAGCAAAATTGATGATGGAAAAGACAATAGATCGAGGCGAAGTCTTGGTTGGGTTTACTATTGATACTGATGGGAAGGTGATAAATCCTCATATTATAGAAAGTGCTAATAGTAAGTTTTTAGATTCTTCTGCATTGAAAATAATAGCATTACTTGATGATTGGGAACCAGGGGTACAAAGGGGAAAACCAGTAAAAGTAAACCTGTCAGTACCTGTTCATTTTAACTAAAAAGTCCGCCAAAAAACCATGAGTCTTTACAACTCCATAAGTTGTTGTTATTCCTTTACCATGCGCTCCACCTCGCTTTTCGACCTGCTAACGCAGTCTTCAATAGAAAGTCCGGCAAAATAATTACCACTCAAGAATAGATTGCCTCCATCCAAGAGTCTGTCAATTCCATCAATTAATTCATGATGTCCCAACCGCAGTGAAGGCACGATATTTAGCTTTTCATGATGTTCGATAATTTGGTCTTGGGAAACCCTCAACACCTGGCACACTTTATCCATTTTTTGAGCAGTTGATAAAATGCCCGGTTTGAAATGAAAGGTAAATCCTCTGTATCGACTATCGGGTACAGTGTCTCTGGAAATGACTGAAAAGAAATCATCGTCAGTTGGCACAAGGCCTGCAAATAATTTTATAGTAGTGGCATCTCTTGAAACAATCACACCAAACGACTCAATTTTTTGATACGCAATTGAAGCCAATTTATCGGCAAGTTTGGGGAGCACCATCCGTACTAATTCCTGAGTGGCCAAAATGGAAGTGCATACTGCAAGCTTTCGGCATTGAAATTCGCCATGATTTGTAATTACCTTAAAATCTCCATCACTCTTTTTTATATCAGAGGTCTCCACTCCATATTTTATTTCAAAATCTCCTTGTGTAGCTATTCCTTCAATTAAGGATTTTAAACCCCTTTTTAAAGTAAAGTGCTTGATGATATCCTTCCTTCTCTCTCGTTTTTTAAACAACATATCTGCAGGAAAATCATCTGCTTTTTGAGAAGGCACTGCGCTGAACAGGGCAGAAAAAACCTTACGGAAATTGCTCTGGCCTACAATTCCTCCATAATAAGATTTTACCGTCTCTCCTACTTTTTTCTTATACAGAAGTTTTGGAATCGATATTATCAATTCCAAAAAGTTTATTTGCGAAGGGAAAGACTTTATTTGATTAGCTATCAACAGCCTGAAGGGTACTTTGGCACGCGGAATGATGCTATCAACTATGCCGCAATCCTCCATGATTGCAATCAAATTTCCATAAGAATTGTAGCAAGTATGTGCACCCATCTCCACCCAAAAATCATCTCGATTACCCATGAGTCCCTCAGTTTGAAATGAACCTCCTAAAAGATCTTTTTTCTCCAGCACCAAGACGCTTAGATTTGCCTTTGAAGCATAATGTGCATAACTCATCCCACTTATTCCTCCTCCAATAACTATAACATCATATTTGCCCATAAAAATATAGTGCCTTAAATATTCTATTAAATTATAAAACAATGAAGGTAATAATTCCAGTGTTTGAGTCAACAAGGTTGTAACTCTATTTATTAGGTATTTTTCGAAATTGAACTAAAAACTAATTAATATTGAAACGAATAGTATTATTGCAATACTTTATGCTTATGTAAAAATTCATATTCGCATTAAACTAAAAAATGATTTTTCTAATTTGTTAAACAAAATCAATTGAATATTGAAAAACAAAATATCACAGTGAAAGGGCGATGTTCGTTTAATATGGAGTCAGAAACTTAAATAATAAATTAATGAAGCTTAGGTCTGAAGGTTTAGTGAAAATATATAAAGGGAGATCTGTTGTAAACAATGTGTCTGTTGAGGTAAATCAGGGTGAAATTGTTGGATTATTAGGGCCAAATGGGGCTGGAAAAACAACTACTTTTTATATGATTGTAGGTCTTGTAAAGCCAAATAAAGGGAAGATTTTTTTAGAAAATGAAAATATTACTTCTCTTCCCATGTACAGAAGAGCAAAACGAGGAGTTGGTTATTTGGCACAGGAAGCTTCGGTATTTCGTACGCTTACAGTTGAAGAAAACCTCATGGCGGTATTGCAAATGACGAAACTTTCTAAGCAAGAACAAAAAAGAAAGGCGGAGTCTCTCATTGAAGAATTTGGCTTGGGAAATGTGCGTAAGAACCTTGGAAGGGTGTTATCTGGGGGGGAAAGGAGAAGAACAGAAATTGCACGTGCTTTAGCTGTTGATCCTATGTTCGTTTTACTCGATGAACCATTTGCCGGTGTAGATCCAATTGCTGTGGAGGAAATCCAATCTATTGTCGCCAAACTAAAAGATAAAAATATTGGCATTCTTATTACAGATCACAATGTAAATGAGACCTTGTCTATCACAGATCGTGCATATTTGATGTTTGAAGGAAAGCTTCTAAAAACAGGGACTGCTGAAGAGCTCGCTTCAGACGAGCAGGTACGAAGAGTATATCTGGGACAAAATTTTGAGTTAAAAAGAAAAATTTAATTACTTGAACCTATGGAAATTATCAATTCCATCATGAACTGGGTGATGAAGAAACGAATTCATGACATCGAATTGTTTCTAAAGTATCCTATCGAGGTACAAAATGAATTATTTACCAAACTTTTAAAAACTGCACAAAAAACAGAATTTGGCACCGAACACGGTTTCAAAGACATCTCATCCATAAGTGAGTATAAACAGCGAGTGCCAATATCTACCTATGAAGATTTATATCCCTACATAGAAAAATTATTAAAGGGTCAACAAAATATATTGTGGCCTTCAGAGATCAAGTGGTTTGCCAAATCTTCTGGTACTACCAATGCAAAAAGTAAGTTCATTCCAGTTTCGCAAGAAGCATTATCAGACTGTCATTTTAAAGGCGGCAAAGATATGTTGTCTATCTATTTCAACGATCACCAAGAGTCTAAGATGTTTACTGGCAAGGGTTTGACAATTGGTGGCAACCAGCAGGTCAATCAATTTGACTCCAATAAAAACTCATACTACGGCGATGTTTCTGCGGTAATTATGTCGAACCTGCCATTTTGGGCTCAGCTTGCCAGTGCGCCAAAGTTAGAAATTGCCCTGATGAGCGAATGGGAAGATAAGATCGAAAAAATGGCCCATGCAACAATCGAAGAAAATATAACCAATATCGTTGGCGTACCGACCTGGACGGTTGTCTTGCTCAAGCGAATATTGGAGATTACTGGAAAAAACCATATACATGAAGTGTGGCCAAATCTGGAAGTTTTTGTTCATGGAGCTGTTGCATTCGACCCCTATAGAGCGCTTTTTAAAAAGCTGATACCATCACCCAAAATGAAATATCTGGAGACTTACAATGCTTCTGAAGGATTCTTTGGTATTCAGGATCAGCAAGATTCCAGTGATTTGTTGCTGATGCTTGACTACGGAATTTTTTATGAGTTTATCCCAATGGAAAATCTCCATCAGGAAAATCCTACAACCGTTGGATTAGACGAAGTTGAACTTGGCAAAAACTATGCTATGATAATCTCTACAAATGCTGGGTTGTGGAGATACAATATTGGAGATACCGTAAAATTTACCTGTCTCGAACCTTTTAGAATAAGAATTACGGGCCGAACAAAACATTTTATCAACGCTTTTGGTGAAGAGTTGATCGTTGAAAATGCAGAGCAAGCCATTAAAAAAGCCTGCGAGCAAACCGAAGCCATTATTGGCGATTATACTGCCGGCCCAAGATATATTGGTGTCGAGAATAAAGGAGGGCATGAATGGATCATTGAGTTCAGCGAATTGCCAAATAATAAAAGCAAATTTACAGAGATATTAGATAAAACATTGATGGAGGTAAACTCGGACTATGAAGCAAAAAGATACAAGGATATTGCGTTAGAACCACCAGTAGTACATTTTGCCTCATCAGGAATTTTCTATAATTGGATGAAAAAAAGAGGTAAGTTAGGTGGACAAAACAAAGTACCCAGATTATCCAACAACCGAGAATTTATTGAAGACATTTTATCTTTGATGAATGGAAATGGCCATGACCACATTAATGGGTCTGTTTGATCGATTGGTATTATTTTAAATTCCTCTCCAGTTTTTTTGTCCACCTTATTGTCATTTATTTGTATGAAAATTTAACACTATGATTCAACGAATTCAAACACTTTTTTTATTAGGAGTAATTATTTGCATGTCAATGGTTGCCGTATTTCCTATTTGGGAAAAATCAAACACAGAAACAAAATATACCTTAGACGCTTTTTACTGGCAGGAATACCATCTAAATAAGATGGATTCTGATAAATGGGATTTAGTCGTAAATCAACAAGTATTTTATTTAATAGGGTTAAGTGCCATCGTTTGCCTGATAGCACTTTACGCTATCTTTCAATTTAATAATAGAATACTTCAAATTAAACTCGGGGCCATAAACGCTTTTCTCATGATGGCTTACATTGCAACTGCAACATACTTTATTTACCAGGGCGAAAATAAAATGGAATTAGAAATAAGAGGTATTTTCAAGCCTGGGTATTTTATTCCATTAGGTGGAATGATGTTAAATTCTATGGCAAATAGGTTTATCAAAAAAGATGAAAATCTGGTGAGGTCAGTTGATCGTATTAGGTAACTGAGAAATTTTAGACAAAAAAAAGCATGGAGTTTTTTTTCATAACTCCATGCAATTAAAATTAAGTTTATTTAGCCAACTTTTTAGAGATTTTTAAATCACTCATCATCTTTTCCCAAAGATATTCGTACGAAACAATCTCAAAATCTACATACGACTCGCCTGCAATTTCCGAATTAATTAGTTTTTCCTGTAAATATTTACTTTTCAAAACAATACTGTCGTAATCCCTATTATGGATAGCAATTTTGTGCAGTAATCTACAGAAGGTCTTTGTTCTTTTACTGAAACTATTATTCAAGTATCGATTTACATAATCATCCATGGCGTCAAGTTTGTTATGAAGACTGGATAAATCACCATCAACCATATTTAAAATCTGTAAAATTAGGACTGCAACATGATAGCCCGCATTTTCCTTTTCATACACTGGAGTTTCTTGAATAAACTTACTGTAGTCAAATTTTCTTAATACTTTCTTGTTCTCAGTAATATAGAATAAATAGCTCCTCAGGATATTCCATTTCAATTGTTCTTTTTTCTCAATTGCATCAAATGATTTGTTACCAATCACTCTTAAGAATATCTCTGAAGCCTTGTCGAAATTTTTATTCTGAATGTTTAAGGCCACATACTTTTCCGCAAAGGCATACCAGGCTTTTGATGAGCTTTCAATACTATTAAGCATTTCTTCAAGAAATACACTTCCTTCGTTAAATTTTTTAAGTTTTAAGAGTGCATTTCCTTTGGAATTTTTGGCAAATAAATCGTCAAACCTTCTTTGGTTAATTTTCCCTCCTGTGCATTCTTTTTCTACATCACCTATCAATTTTAATACACTTTCAAAGTCTCCTTTTAATTCATAATACCAGACCTTGATTTTAAATAGTTTTTCGAAAATATTGTAGGAATTAGATTTGCGATACAAACCCTCTAATTCATCAATTGCCTTTTTATAAGATTTAAAACTTTTCTTTCTGTTATTGACAGTACTATTTATCGACAACCTGTTCTCTTGAAAAACAGCATCGGCCTTTTCTTCAATTATCTGCAATTTCTCAACCTCTTGGAGTTGACTTTTTATATTTTGAAAAAGTTTTGGTCTATAGGTTTTAGCATAAAGTTCTCTTAAGGCCTTTAAGCAATCAACTACAATCAATGTATATTCACCTTCTTTTGCGAGATCAAGTGTTTTATAGAGCAGCTTTGCTCCTATTTTTGTTTCTTCAACATTTAGAAGCATCCTGGAAAAATGTAGATAATCCAATACTTCTTGATAAAAGTTAATTGACTTGGGATAGCTCTTTGCTGAAAAATCCATGAAAAACAGATGATTTAATAATTTTCTATTTAACCTGGATTTTAGCATTCTAAATTTTATATCAACCTCCTCGGATCCATATATCCCATTTGAAGCTTCAAGTTCATCATTGAACTGACCATTCTTTATTCCAATAAAGAGGTTCATTTCCTTATTGCCATTTACATGTTGATTTTTAATATCTAACAGGGGTAAATTTTTCTTCGTATTGTCGGTGACGATTTTTATTAACTCTCTAATTTCATCCATCGCGTACTATTAATATGTTTTGTTAAACAATTCCTTCCCTTTATTTCCATGGTAGTCCGCTGTATTCACTTAAAAAAAGCATTTAGGAGTCAATTAAATTACTACCTGTTTCTTCCAAAAAAAATTAAAAAACAGTAGTACAGGCATTGACCTTATGCGAAGTCTGTTATCAACTGCTTTGCCAATCTCTAACAGCCAGTAATTCAATCAAAGGTTCAAAATAATATTATCAATATTTAAACTATTCTGTAACTACTCAAATTTATTAGATAGAATGGCAGAAACTGTCGACCAATAAGACGCGGTCTGATATTATGGTCACAAAATGTAATTTATTTTTTACCTGTTAACCCATCTACATTTCTTCAATCATCCAAATAGCCCTTATTCGTTAGCTATTTAGGGGAAAATAAAAAGAAAATATTATAACCTTATCAATTTTCGTATTGCTTGGTATTTCATTCTATAAAACACCATATATCAAAACATTAAAAAATAAATGCATTTTTACTGCCGTTCATAATATTCAAAAATAGTATAAATCATTAACTTCTTGGATGAAATTCTTCAATGACCTGCTTTAAATATGCTCGATCAAGATGAGTATATATTTCTGTTGTGGTAATTGATTCATGACCCAGCATTTCCTGTACAGCTCGTAAATCAGCACCTCCCTCAACCAGGTGGGTAGCAAACGAATGTCGAAATGTGTGTGGGCTAACCCTCTTTTCAATACCAGCAATTTTTGTCAACTCCTTAATTATTATAAAAACCATCACTCTGGTCAATTTTTTACTACGGCGATTGAGAAATACATAGTTATCGAATTCAGGTTGAATTTTGAGATGACACCTAATTTCATTTATATAAATATTGATAAATTTTATTGCTGATTTACCAACAGGCACTAGCCTCTCTTTATTTCCTTTACCAATAATTTTTAAAAAGCCAACGTCAAAATAGATTTGATTTAACTTAAGATTAATGAGTTCTGAAACACGCAGCCCGGAACTATAAAGAACTTCCAACATGGCCCTGTTGCGACCTCCTTCTGGTTTTGACTGGTCTATAGATTCAAATATTTTTTCTATTTCCAGGAGGTTCAAAACATCGGGTAATTTTCTTCCAATCTTAGGCAGATCAATCATTTCAGCTGGATTTGTGGACATCAGTTCTTCATAATCCAAAAAGAAATAAAATGACTTTATTCCCGAAAGCATTCGTGACTGACTGTATGCCGATAATCCCAGTTCTCCAACATATTGTATGAAATCCTGTATATTTTCGCTTGTGATGTGCTGAGGATTTAATTCCAAATTGGAGATATCGACAAACTGTTTTAGTTTTGTTACGTCTCGTACGTAGGCTTGAATAGAATTGACCGAAAGCGACCGTTCGAGTCTCAGATAATTTGCAAATTGACGTATGAGTGTTTCCCAATTCATTCAGTAAAAATAGGTATATGGAAATATTAATTATAAATGGCCCGAATTTAAATTTGCTTGGCAAGAGAGAGAAAAGCATTTATGGCAGCCAAAGCTTTGACGATTATTTTCAAACCTTAATTGATAAATATTCTCAGGTAAATTTAAAATATTTTCAATCTAATTCAGAATCTGAAATCATCGACAAAATCCATGAGGTTGGTTTTGACATTGAAGGAGTAGTTATCAACGCTGGAGCATTCACACATACTTCTGTTGCGATCAGGGATGCAATTTCTGCAATAAGCTGTCCTGTAATTGAGGTTCACATTTCCAATGTATATTCCAGAGAAGAATTCAGGCACAAAA
>CAZDRA010000174.1:0-8109 GCA_964507705.1 uncultured Roseivirgaceae bacterium
CTGGTCCTATCTCTGCTTTTATTCTACCTTCTATCACAATGACTTTTTCAATTAACCCAAACAAGAGCCAACCTTTATCAGGTACAGACGGATGTTATCTATGTTACTCGTATTTGGCGAAATGGTGTTCGGTTTTTGCAATTAACTTGCATCTTTGCATCAGGCCTTGGAAGTTTGCCTAATAATCAAAGCAAGATAACCTGTCAGTATAAGTCATATTTTTTAATTCCTTAATCCTATTCTTAGAAGCATCTCCTCCTTTGAGATAAAAATCTAAGTAAATATCCCTACCTTCCATTTGCTCAAAATTGATAGCAAAATATCGAGTATTCATCCCTCTTTTTGAAAAACCCACTTTTGCATATAGCTTTTCTGGCTTGTCCCAGCATTGGGTGTGTTAATGAAACGGACTAACAAACTCATGATTTATTTTTTTTGATACATGGGGTTCTTCTACATTTTTGACTGTATCTTGAGTGATGCTCTTTAGCACTTTATTGCTGCCATGACCTAAAGCAATGGCAGCTTTAATTTAATTTTCATGCTGAATATTTTTTGGGTCAAATAACAAGGGATAAAATTGACCATCCATTTTCTGACCATTTGGAGGCATAAGTATCCCTTCCCACATACCATCATTATATTTGGATTTAGTCCCCTCTGCAAATACATTGATAACAGATGCACGCCTGGGTCTATCGGACTTATTTTCATAAGAACCATGAACCATTAGCGGATGATGAAAGGTGGCATAACCTCTTTTCATTTCGACTGCTACTTGATTTTCAAACTCCTCAATTTGACTTTCTGTCAACTTATTTTTCAATGCATCCATATCACCAGCAAGGATAGTTGGTTCAATTAAATCCCATTTATGACTACCAGGTATATAATGCAAGCACCCATTTTCGGTTGTAGCATCATCGAGACCTACCCAGCATGTCAAATTGGTAGGGGCTCTGTTACAGTCCAATAAGAATAGTCCTGATGCCAAGCCACAACACCGCCATGTTTTGGAGGTTTACAAAACAATTGATCATGCCACAGCCTCACAGCTCGATTTCCTAGCAGCTGACAGGCAGGCACAACAAAGGCAGGGTTCCAGACAATATCATGAAATCCAGATGAAATGCGCCAATGCCCAAGTGAATGGAACAATACGGTACTGGGATCATCTGATGCATTAGCAAAAAATTCATAAAAGAGGTCATGCATAGGATGGGAAGGATCTGTCAGCTGAAGCAACTCCTCATTTAATTGATCAACCTGCCACTCTTCATAGAGTTTGATATTTGCCAAGTATCCTTTTTTATTAAATAACGCTACCTGATCATCAGTCAGTTTGTATTGTTCTCAGACCTCAGCAGCAGAAATATTCGGAAACATATCTCCAATCAGTTCATGATGCTTGGATAAATCATTATCTAAAATTATATCTTAAAAATTTCCTTTTTTTGATAGATCAAATACCCTTTCCATCAAAAGAAGCACCAAATCATGCTCGTCCGATTTATTGTAATAGGAAAGCGCAAGATTTCTAAGCACTACAGGAAAACTGTCATCAAATTTTACAATTTGCACCCAGCATTTTTGGGCATCATCATATTGCCGATCGTTGTACCAAAAGTTGTCTAAACTATACGATGTCTTCGATCCTTTGGAGTTCAGAGACATGGCCAGTGTGAGCGCTGTATTTGTTGACGTTTTATGGCAATGTTAAAGCCTGCATTTTGATCATACCGGAGCGAATTTAAACCTTGTTATTTGGACTTTATAATCCAATTAAGTGTGGAGAAATGACAATATGAAATGCATAAAAAAAGGACAAAAACTCCAGTCTTTGTCCTTTCATTGTGGGTTGTACTAGATTCGAACTAGCGACCCCTGCCCTGTCAAGGCAGTGCTCTAAACCAACTGAGCTAACAACCCATTGTGCCGGCAATATTAAGAAACAGATTATTCATAAAAAATATTAGCCACAAAAAAAGAGGCTTTAAATTTATAAAGCCTCTCAAACAAATTTTCTAAATTTCTATACGAATTATTTTATCACCTCTCCTTTTATAAAAAGCGTTTCAAGTCCGCCTTCTACATTTGCCATTACTCTTATGCTTTTGTGAAACGAACCACTAGCTACCGCA
This sequence comes from uncultured Roseivirgaceae bacterium, assembly GCA_964507705.1. Lineage (GTDB taxonomy): Bacteria > Bacteroidota > Bacteroidia > Cytophagales > Cyclobacteriaceae > JAAUQL01. The sequence goes on from CAZDRA010000174.1 coordinate 2,142, forward strand.
TTGAAAGTAGCCTTTACATTGCCCTGCTTTCCTGGAGCAATTGGCTCCTTGGTGTAATCTGTAACTGTACATCCACACGATCCTTTTACATTGCTAATTACCAATGGAATACTGCCGGTATTGGTAAATATAAATTCAATAGAAACAGGTTTGCCCTGTTCGATCTTGCCAAAGTTGTGTGTGGTTTTTTCCCATTTAAACTTCGACATAGAAGTAGGATCACCAGATTCTACTGTCACAGTTGGTGACTGGCCTATGGCAATAAACACAACTCCAAATACAAAAACTGTTGATAAAATTAATTTTTTCATCTTTTTTATTATTTATTTTTTTATAAAATACTATTTGTCGGAAATCGAAAACACAAAAATTGACATTCAATCGCTTATGTCAAAATCTCAGGAGCTTTTTTATCAATTGCCAGCTACTGAAACGGATAACTTCTGAAAATATTTTGGGGTTACAATTTTTTTCACTTGTTTTTATGAGACACTTACAGGCAAATACGTAACAGAAATCGATGCTTTTTTAAGAATAGTTTCAATAAAATGAATTCCTGATCCCTAGTGTCATTGGTATAGAAAATCAAGCCTTTTTAATAAGCTTCATAAGGCAAATAAATCCTATTATTTTAATACATTTGAGTAGTTATCCAATACTATAAATCATGAATGAAGATTTCAGTACAGCCTTGATGCTGCTAGCGGTGGGAATGATTACAGTATTTACCATTTTGGCGCTTATTGCCCTTTTTGGTAATTTACTCATTTTACTTGTCAATAAATTTATTCCTGAAACAAAGGTAGGTGCAATGGTTTCCAAGGCAACTTCCGGGTCACTTGGTCCTCGAAAAATGGCTGCCATAGTATCTGCCGTTGACATTGCTACAGAAGGTAAAGCCAGAGTAACTTCAATTACTAAAGTTTAATGAAATCGAGTTGACATTAATACTCAATTATTTCAATTCATTTTTTGGACTTTCATGAGATAGATTTTAAAAAATTATAAGTTTATAAACTTCAATTAGTATGGCAAAAGATATTCAATTTTCCCTTGTTTACAGGGATATGTGGCAGTCATCGGGGAAGTATATGCCTCGCAAAGATCAACTGGAAAGAATTGCTCCTGTGATTATAGAAATGGGATGTTTCGCCAGAATAGAAACCAATGGTGGAGGATTTGAGCAGATCAATTTGTTGTTTGGCGAAAACCCCAATAAGTCAGTAAGGGCCTGGACAAAAGACTTTAATGATGCTGGAATAAAAACGCATATGTTGGAAAGGGGACTTAATGGAATAAGAATGAGCCCTGTGCCTGCCGACATCAGAAAATTGATGTTTAAAGTTAAGAAAAAACAAGGAGTAGATATCTCAAGATCTTTCGATGGACTCAACGATCCAAGAAATATAATTGACTCCATCAAATATGCCAAAGAGGGTGGAATGATCGCTCAGGGTACGCTTTCACTAACCCATTCAAAACTCCATACTGTTGACTACTATGTAAATCTTGCCGATCAGCTTATTGAAGGAGGCTCGCAGGAAATTTGCCTAAAGGATATGGCAGGAATTGGCAGACCTGTAAGTCTGGGTAAAATAGTAAAAGGTATTAAATCCGCACATCCTGATATTCTGATTCAGTATCATGGTCAAACAGGGCCTGGGTTTACACCGGCCTCTATCCTGGAAGTTGCAAGGGCAGGTTGTGAAATCATTGATGTTGGCATGGAGCCCCTTTCATGGGGAACGGGCCATGCAGACATTATTACCGTAGTAGAAATGCTGAAAGACGCTGGCTTTTCAATGCCTGACATCAATATGAAAGCATATATGCAGGCAAGGACACTTACGCAAGAATTTATTGACGACTTCCTGGGTTATTATATAAATCCCAGAAATCGCTTCCTTAACTCATTGCTGATCGGTCCTGGTCTTCCGGGAGGTATGATGGGAAGTCTGATGGCCGATCTTTCAAACAACCTTGCCAGCTTGAACAAATGGCTAAAGAAAAATAACAAACCGGAATTGACGCAGGACGATCTTATGGTGAAGTTGTTTGACGAAGTAGAGGAGATTTGGCCAAAACTTGGTTATCCGCCATTGGTGACGCCTTATAGCCAATATGTAAAAAATGTCGCATTAATGAATGTGGTTCAGATGACCAAAGGCAGAGACAGGTTCTCGATGATTGATGACAATACCTGGGATATGCTACTGGGAAAATCAGGCAAAGTACCGGGAAAATTGGCCCCGGAAATTATTGAAATGGCTGAAAAACAAGGCAGAGAATTTTTTACTGGAAATCCGCAAGACCTCTATCCCGATGATTTGGATACTTTCAAAAAAGAAATGGATGAGAATGGCTGGGATTATGGTGAAGATGATGAAGAACTTCTTGAGCTTGCCATGCATCCTGCTCAATACCGTAATTACAAATCGGGAAAAGCCAAAGAAGATTTTGAAAAAGATCTTGCCGAAAAGAAAGGAGCTAAAGCTGAAAAAATTACTCCAACACCTGCCGATGCTTCATCCGGAGGATTTGTACCCAAGACACTTAACGTAAATGTAAATGGCGAAAACTTCGTCGTTGCTGTTTCTTATGGTGATACCGTTTCGTCGTCATCATCAAATGCGGCGCTACCAACTGCACTTGCCCCTGAGTCTGCGGAAGGGACAGAAGAAATTACTTCTCCTTTGGAGGGAAACTATTATCGTACAAAGAGTGCTTCCGGTACTGGAATAAGTGTTGGTGATACCATCAACATTGGCGATGTGATAGGATACATAGAATCCATGAAGGTTTACAATGCCATCACTGCCGACAAGTCTGGAAAAATTGTAGCGATTTGCTTTCAGGACGGGGCAACAGTAGAAGAGGATGATGCGCTTGTAAAGTTGCAATGACAACCTTGAAATAGATTATTTTTTAATATATGGAAATTGTTAAACATCTATATGAAATGACAGCAATCGGGTCTTTAATTCAAAGTCCCGAAACACTATTAATGTTAATTATTGGTGGATTATTGTTATACCTGGGTATTGTAAAAGGATATGAACCTCTGTTGCTGGTGCCAATCGGATTTGGTGTAATATTGGCCAACTCGCTTGGTGGCGAGATGGGAGTGGTTCCTTCCAATGATGAGATTGACCATATGACCTTATTGGAAATTGCCAAAAACCATGGCATCATGAACCTGCTATATTATTCGCTGATTAAGACAGGTCTTTTACCCCCGCTTATTTTCATGGGTGTGGGTGCATTAACGGATTTTGGCCCAATGTTAAGGAATCTTAAATTGGCCTTTTTTGGAGCTGCTGCACAAGTTGGAATATTCTCGGTTTTATTGGGCGCAATTGCTGCAGGGTTTACACTCAAGGAAGCTGCTGCACTAGGTATCATTGGTGGTGCCGATGGACCGACAGCCATTTATACCACTATTAAGTTGGCTCCACATTTATTAGGCCCCATTGCTATTGCTGCATATTCTTATATGGCGCTAGTTCCAGTGATTATCCCTTTTGTAGTAAACCTCATTACCTCTAAAAAGGAATTGAAAATAAATATGAAAGAAATGGATAAGCTGTATCCAAGTAAGAGACCAATCAAAAACCTTAAAACGATGAAAATTCTTTTCCCGCTTATGATGGGTGGAATCGTTGCAATTTTAGTTCCTTCTGCAGTTCCTTTGGTGGGTATGCTTCTATTTGGAAATTTGGTGAAAGAAATAGGTACTTCAACAGAAAGACTTCATAAAGCCGCATCGGGAGGTATTCTCAATACGGCAACTATATTTTTGGGATTGACCGTTGGTGGCACAATGACTGCCAGTGCTTTTTTGAATCCTCAAACAATAATGATAATTGTTGGTGGATTTATTGCCTTTTGCTTATCAGTTGCTGGTGGAATATATGCAGTCAAATTGCATAATCTATTTGTTAAAAAGAAAATAAACCCCTTGATCGGAGCGACAGGATTGAGTGCTGTACCAATGGCATCAAGAGTTGCAAATGAAATGGCTTTGAAGCACGACCCAAGCAATCATTTGTTGCAATATGCCATGGCCAGCAATATTTCGGGTGTAATTGGCTCTGCCGTTGCAGCCGGCGTATTGATTTCTTTTTTGTCGTAAGTCATAATTTTAAACTAATAAATGTATAACTGAATGGTGGACACCTCCATTTGGTTATACATTTATTATATGAAAAAAATTTACTAATAACTATAAATGCAAAGAACAAGAGGGATAAGAGAAGAGAATTTACACAAGATATTGTTGAGCAAATACCTGCCATCAGCAGAATTGAATCGCAATTTTAGTACTTCGGAATTAAAAGGTTTATTCACCGAAAAAACATTGCTGGAAACCTACGCATCTCTTGGAGGAAAAGAGGCTTTTCCGGAAATAACATTTCAGGTATCCTTTATGGAGTTCGGGCGATTTTGTGTACTGCTCGATGAGCAAATACATTTCAATAGATATCGCGCCAAAACATTAAGATCTTCTTTTTATGAAAATCTTAAAAGTTTTCCATTGATGAAGTACAAATCTTACAGCCGAAAATATGAAACAGAATGTATAAAATCCGGCACGTCAAATCCCGCCTGGACAAATCGTGAAGCTGAGTTTCATTTTGGTGCTTCGCAAAGCAACGGTGATTTAGGATTGAAAGGATCTGCAGGATGGAAATTGACAGCTTTTAAGGATTTTGCTATTGATATGATAGCCAGACAAAGAAAATTAAGGCTTATCAGAATTTCTGTTTGGGATGACCTCATGATTAATAGAGCATTAAAAAAATATTACGAATTGCTCATGAGCCCGGGCACTATTGAGTCAGAATTAATATTGAAATATGTAGAACGAAAATTGATTGGACTATACGCCGATGATTTTTAACCCGAATAATTCGGGAGATAATTATTGAAATACTCACTATGAAATTACCTCATCTAATCTACCTTTTATTGGTCTTCACAGTATTTTCATGTCTTGAAAAGAAACCGATTGATACAGCCGTAGTGGCACTACCTTCCGTAATAGTAAAGCAAATATTCAGATCTTCACAAAACTGCGTTCCGGATTCAGCCAGTTGTACTTATGCAAAAATTAAGTATCCCGAATTCACCGATTCAACAAGATGGAAATTGAATGATTTCATCCATCAAAAAATAGAAGCTGTTGTATCAGAATATATAAGTGAAGATAATGCAAATGAAACTTTAGTCCATAATGCGCAATCGTTTATCGATGATTATGAAACTTTTATTGTCGAATATCCAGAATACAAATTTGGCTGGTTTTTGAATGTAAAGTCTGAAATAATTTATAATACTGAAGAGATAGTTTCTTTTAGTATAAATCGTACAGCTTTTACAGGTGGGGCGCATCCAAATTCCAGTACGTCTTATTTTACTATTGATACAGCAACGTTGCGAGAATTGAGTTTATCAGATATAATTGGAGACACCTTGAAATTGAAAAAACTACTGGAACAAGAATTCAGAAATGTAAAGGGTATAAAAGAAAATCAGTCGTTAGCAGATGCTGGATATTATTTGAATGATGGAGATTTTTCACTTAGCAACAATATTGGTATAACAGACGAAAGCATAATTGTACATTTCAATCCGTATGAAATTGCACCATATTCTCTGGGAGCTACTACCCTGGAATTGAATAGAAAAACGATGGGTAGTATTTTTAATATAAAATAGTTGATGCCTATTTTCAGGCAATATTGAAAGAGTCTATTTTATAAAAAACCTGTTTTCTTAGAGACACTATCATCTATAATTATTCTTGCCCGTCCTCCCTGCAATGTCAATTAGTTAAGCTTTCCGTCATTGGTAGGCACGAAGCGATCTCTAATTTTGGTGAAAAAGACAGACTACCACGTTACGTCTGTCTGTCCGACAAAGGCAGGCCTGTTGTATAAAAAACTTCCCCCTTTATCGTATTAGATGT
>CAZDRA010000175.1:0-8039 GCA_964507705.1 uncultured Roseivirgaceae bacterium
CACGCCAGTCATTTTTGACGGACAAAGTACGCTCGGCACGCATAATGTCAGTGGCTTGATTCGCCAGTTGACGTAAGACTTTAGGATCAGCCCCTCTGAATTCGGCTTCAATCGCTGAGCCCCCCCCCGGCCCTAAAATAAAACGCCACGCCTTGGCATCTGCATCAGGATAGTTGACTTTAATAAATGCCTGTATTTCTGGCATCATGGCATCTGTTTTACGGTAATCATCAACCTTCACCAGAAACTGACCGTAAGAACCGTTGGGCGATTCCGGGGCATAAGTGAGCATATAACGAATGGCACCTTGTCCAATCAAAGTTTGCACAGTATTCACATTATCCAGTTCGCTGATAAACGCTTCTATCTCCTTCATGTCCTTTTCAGTGCGCTCAATGCGAGTGCCTTCTGGCAGCCAGTAATCTACAATGAGTTGTGGCGTGGTGGATTTTGGGAAAAACCCTTGTGTCATAAATTGCGCGCCCCAAGCAGAAAGAACCAATAATCCTACAGCGGCAGGAATAATTAAGTAACGCATACGCAATACGCCACGCATCATTTTTTTATAGTTACGAAAAAAAGCACCTTCCTTTTTTTCTTCGGCATTGTCTTCGGCTTCAGGAAATAGCACATAACAACTTAGTGGCGTAATCGTAATCGCAAAAACCCAACTGAACAGTAAGGAAATCATAATCACCCAAAACAGATCACCGGTATATTCTGCAGTTTGACCAGGTGCAAAACCAATTGGCGCAAAGGCAATAATACCTACCAGTGTTCCACCCAACAGCGGCCATTTGGTCTGGGTCACTATGGCTTTGGCAATTTCAAGCTTCTTAATGCCACGCTGCACGCCCACCAGAATGCCCTCGGTGACGACGATGGCGTTATCCACCATCATTCCCAATGCAATAATCAATGCACCCAGAGAAATCCTATGCATCGGGATACCCATTAACTTCATGGTCAGTAGTGTGGCGGCGATGGTCAACAACAGAATGAAGCCGATCACTATCGCTGAACGCAAGCCCATAAAAATAAGTAAGGTAACTATAACAATGGCCAAAGCGGCAAAAACGTTGACAACAAAGTTGTCAACCGTTGTTTCAACAACCTCGCCCTGATTATAATAAGTTGAGACGTCCATCCCTAAAGGTCTACGACTTTCTGCATCACGAATTTTTTGATCGACCGCTTTACCGATCTCCACCACATTGCCACCCGAGGTACTGGAGACCCCTAACGCAATGGCAAATTTTCCATCGTAACGAATGATTTGTTGCGTCGGTGTTTTATAGCCACGATACACATTAGCGATGTCACTCAGGTAGGTAATTACGCCATCAGAAGAGGTTGATACCAGCAGGTTTTTAATGGATTCAATGGTATCGATTGCGCCAGATGGGTCAATGATCAGTCGTTGGTCACCAATACTGACACTGCCTGCTGATACCACTGCATTTTGCTGACTGAGAATATCGTAAAGCTTCGATACCGAGCCACCTAACGCTGTCGATTGTTCGCGCGTCATTTCGACAAAAATCTGCTCTTGTTGCTCACCAGCCAGTGCAACCTTGCCGACATTCTCAACTTGCAGAATCTCTTTTTGCAGTGCTTTGGCATAGCTGCGTAGTTCGGCGGGGCTGTAGTCTTCACCCGTAATAAAATAAGACCAGCCATAAAGATCGCCAAAATCATCATTTACTAAGGGCGTTCCAGTGCCTTGTGGTAACGAAGATTCTGCATCTTTTATTTTGTTGCGAAGTTTGGCCCAAACCGTCTGTAAGGCTGCTTTATCTTTCGAAAATTTATATTTAATCTCAACGCTAATCTCAGACAGACCCGCTGTAGACTTAGATTTTATTTTTTTCACTTCCTGCAATTGCTGTAAAGCAGTTTCCAGAGGCTCTGAAACTTCGGCAGCCACCTCTTCAGGGCTAGCTCCCGGATAGGACGTAAATATCAGCGCTTGTCGAATTGTAAATTCTGGATCTTCAAACCGTGGCATTGTCTGGTATGCATTCCAGCCTCCATACAGGCAAATTAGAATAACAATAACACTGAGGATTCTATTTTTGATGGAAAATTCCGCAATATTCATGCTGGTTTCCTGTTTAATCCTTTCTTGATCAAACTAGCTCTGATCAAAAATGATGTGACCTGATTTATTTTGACCATTTAGACACCTTCATTCCTTCAGAAAGAGCAGAAACACCTGATGCAACAATGGTCTCGCCCGATTTCAAGCCATCAATTACTCCAATAATTGTTCCCACATTGGCTTCAATCACTACGTTTCTTTTCGAGACCATCATCGTATTTTGATCGACGATCCAGACATATTTTTGATCGCCGTCGGTGGCAATTGCTGTAAGTGGAACACGTATTTTATTAGTATCAGAAGTCGAGCTACTGGGGTCTCTAAACCAGACAACGGCATTCATACCCGGCAAGATAATCAAATCTTCTGGGGCTTCGAAAGTGAATACAACTTCATACGTCTGCGAAGCCGCATCCGCTTCTAAAGACGCTTCTTTGAAGGTGGCGGGGATACGTTGATTCGGTGAAGCATCCAGCACGACATAGGAGTCGGTTGCCGGTGATTTGGGTTTCCCAGCCCTGGCAATAATACTTGAAGGCACATTGATAGTAGCTTCCAGCCCTCCTTTACCAATGATACTAATAGCCTCCGCACCCGCTTGAACAGCTTGCCATTTTTTTACGTGTACTCTGGAAATATTTCCATCATAAGGTGCAATCAACACAGAATCCTGTAACGCTTTTTTCGCTGTATCAAATTGTGCTTTGCTCACATCACGCTGAGATTTTCGCTCCTCAAGATTACTACGCGAAATAGCATCTTCTTTCATCAACCGCACGGCACGCTGGTATTCTGTGTTGGCATTATCATACTGCGCGCGTGCTGATTTTACTTTCGCCTGCAAGTCTCGTTGATCCAGTTTTGCCAGCACATCTCCCTTTTTTACTTTTTGCGCCTCTACCACCAGCAGCTCCTTCAAAACACCACCAACTTCAAAGCTCAAGGTTGAAAGTTGCTGCGATTTAATCACCGCTGGATAATTCAGAAAATCGTTGCTGTTTGTTTGGCCGACCTCAATCAATTTTGCGGGTCTAATCAGGACTTCGGTTTTATTTTCAGATGAAGGTGGTTCAGAGTCACAAGCGGCAAGTAGAAAAACGGAGGTAAGGGTTACACAAAAAATAGTGAAAGAAAAACCAGTACAGCAGGATGATTTTGTTCGCATTTTCATTTTCCCCGGTTACAAATGACTGGAAGAAATTTAGACATACTCCCTTCTAAAGTGCTGAGAAGCGTATCACTAAAAAATGTCTGTTCGGTGTGGTTTTTGAAAGGAAGTGCTGTTTTTTCCTTAACTTAGCGCCGATTATTTAGTGCCGATTATTTAGCGCCAATTATCCCTGAGTAATTAAACCTTGTCATAGAACAAAATATTAAATGAAGTACGCTGTTTGACCTGATGCAGCTCTATTTTGGCATTGCAATATTTTTCAAGGATGATCTTGCTCATGTACAAACCTAAACCTAACGATGAAGTTTTAGCTTTGGTGGTAAAATAAGGCTCAAAAATTTGCTCCACTATTTCATCTGCTATGCCTCCCGCATTATCCTGTATGCTTATCCTGTTTTTATCAATGATGACGGAAATGGTCGGCTGTTTCACTTCCCTGTTGAGCAATGCATCCTGTGCATTCTGAATTAAATTTAAAACAACCTGCGCCAGTTCATTGGGATATGAAACCAATGAAAAATCATTGAGTATTTTTGTGTCGAATAAAATACTGTTTTTTTCGAGTGTTGGGCCAATGATATTGTGAACATCTGAAACAACTGATGACACTGAAAAACTTTCTTTATCTGTGGATTGTTTATTGAAATTAGTAAAATCATTGATAGTGTTTGACATGTACTCAAGTTGCAACTGAGCTTGCATGAGAGCATCTGGCAAATACTTTTCATCTTTATATTCATCCTTGATATGCGTTTGCATATTAATAATAAAAACAGAAATTCTATTTAAGGGTTGCCGCCATTGATGAGAAATATTTTCTAGCATATGCCCCGTTGAGGCAAGTTTTGCCTGGTGTATAAGAATCTTACTCTGCGCCTCTTTTTCTTTAATGATGAGATTTGTCTTAACGGATATGGCGTAGGACAGGATAATGGACTCAATGATATGCCCCATGCGTGTAAAAGGGATGTCAGGATAGAAATTAGCGATGTTGAAATGATTTATGTCACTCAACCCGGTCAGAGGAAGAGAAATCCCCCATGCAAGCGCATAATATTTTGCTGGCTCAAAACCTTTTAGATAGATGAAAAAACCTAACAGAAATAATGGGGAAAATATTAGCGAATAGGGTAAGTTGTAATTTGAATAGTCACCCGTGATTGTACTGTACATGAAATATAATATTAAAAAACCCATCGTATAATTGATGGCAACACTCATCTTTTTAGCGTTGATATTTAGCGCTAAAAATTCTCTCGAAAATAACAAAACAGAAATAAAGATGATATTTATATTTAAGATAATAGAAAACTCATTGATGACTACAATCTGGGTAGTCTGAAGCGTTGTCAGTATTATAAATGCCCTAGAAACAGCGTAATACAGATAGCTTTTTTCCTTAGTGACGTTATACCAATGAAAATTGTATAAACATATCATTGATAAGACGCCAAAATAAAAGCCTAAAAAAAGCATGCCTATTTATCATCCTGAGGGTTTAGTTTATAGCCAAACCCAGAAATGTTAACGATAGATTCCTTTTTTATCTTTTTTCTTAACGAGTTAATTAAAAGCTTCGTAGCATTTTTTGAGCCGCAATTATCATAAACATTTGCATTAATAGATTCATAGGATGCGGATGCCGGATGCTTTTCTATTAACAGTTCGATTAACACTCTTTCATGTTTCGATAAGTTAACTATCTGGTCATTGACAATCATTTCTCTGGTGTAAGTATCATAATATCCGTTATTAATGATGACTTTTTTTGTATTTGCGTTTTTACAATTCAGGTAGTTGGAAGACAGCTTAAGTGCATCGGTAATTTTATCAATACTGAGTGGTTTCAAGAGATATTGAGTGAGTTGTAAATTAACAGCCTGCAGCAAATATTCATCCTTTTTGTAGGCAGTAATAATGATAATTTGGGTAGATAATGATCTACTCCTGATTTTTTTTGCCATATCCAGTCCATTTAATTTTGGCATTTCAATATCCGTAATAACAATATCAGGATTATATTTTTGATATAACTCAAATCCCTCCTGCCCATCTACAGCCGTATATAACACTCGGCATTCTGATTTAAAATATTTGGATAACTGTTTTCTGGTGATGGCATCATCTTCAATATACAGAATAGAAGCATCTTTAATATTTTTTCTGACAGACATATGTATCTTTCCTTAAAGAGTTCAGTGATTTGAAGACATATAAATATCAATACTCATCAAGCACTTTTGGGGTGAATTGGATTACTGAGTAGCAAGCTTCGAATATCTTTAATTTCGTTGAATTGGATAGTCCACTTTGGGATATTTTTTCTTTTTACTGCAATATTACCCCATTGTCGCCTTTGCGGTAACCGATTGTCTTCAGTGTTATTTCACCAAGGTCGGCTTCGTAAATAAGAACCCTGGTAATTAACACCTATTTCATTATTCTTGATAGGTTCCTATCACCAATATGGAGAACCGCCATGTTATATCTAGAACAAGATAAACCACACCATATCCCCTGGAATAAAGGCAAGCTCACTGGGCAGAAACCATCGCTAAAACTCAATGAAGTTTGGGCCATTCGTATTCGATTACAAATAGCCAATAAAATTCGTGACCTCGCCCTGTTTAACTTTGCCCTCGATAGCAAGTTAAGAAGCTGCGATCTTGTTAAGCTCAAAGTGAGCGATGTCGCGCATGGAACACGAATAGCAAAACGCAGTACAGTCATGCAAATGAAGACCAAGAACCCCGTTCAGTTTGTTGTACCAAATAAACGCGTAATTCACTTTCGGAATTAATTAAGAGTCAAAATCTGTCATACACTGACTATTTGTTTAAAAGCAGATTTCATAAATCTGATCATATAACGACTCGACAATATGCTCGACTGTTAAAAACCTGGCTAGTGGAAATAGGCTTAGATCCTTATGAGTACGCCACTCATTCAATACGACGTACCAAAGTGTCGCTAATTTATCAAAAAACCAAGAACATTAGAGCCATCCAATTACTGTTAGGACACAGCAATTTAGATAGTACAGTACGGTATCTTGGTGTCGAGCTAGACGATGCTCTTGATGTGGCTGAGAGTATTGAGATATAACTTACTTAATTACGCGCCTATGTAAGATAAATAGGCGCTTTCATAAAAAGTTACATATTATTCATCCTTCCAACAAAAACCGTCAGGTAGCCACTGCATAGTAAACGACCGATTTTCAGATATTGCTTGATAAATCGGCTCAATAAATTGTTGGATCTCAGAGACGATATCCGAAAAACTTGTTTCATCCGTTATATTGTTCTTATTCAGAAAGGCATTCCATTGGATGCTCTTGCCCGCATCTTGCTTAAACTCATCACTAAAAAGAGTAAGGGCCTCGGTAGAAATAGCTGTTTTTCTTGTCTCAAATGTGGCTTTCATGGCTTGCGCTAAAATATTTCCATCTAATACCATTGACTGTGCGATTATGCGAATATCATAAAAATCTTTCATGCGACTATTAGCTATACCCAGCATCACCATTGCCTGAAATTTTTCAGCAATCACCGCATATACTGGGTAAGCCCTTAACCGTGGAGCTGGTAAATCAAGATAAACAGGGAGTTTTACTTCTTCAGCGGCAGGTACCACAGCATCGCCATAACCAATATCAACTTGAAATGGAATTCGCGCATTCTTCAAATTTGCAAAACCTGTTATACGTACACCTGAATAATCAGCATCTTGTTTAATCTCAATACCTGATACAGAATCAACATCAAATACCAGGCCATCATCTTCATTCTGGCTGACTATCTGACGAAATACAGACTCAAGGTGCGGCACGTCATTGTCACCAAAACTGAGTAAATCGATATCACGTGTAGGCCGATGAAAATCTTCATTCCACACCCAAAACAATAAAGCGCCTTTCAGTAAAAACTGCTCGGAATATTCACTGTCACTGAGTCGATACAATAAACGCTGCATAACATATTGGCGTAATACGTAATCAAAATCCTCCTCACGTTCACGAGCAAGATTACGTAATTTTTGACGTATTGAAGCGGCTCTATCCGTAGTCATTAGGATCGAACACCTACAACCTTCAAGCAGATCATACAAGACTCTCCAAATAGGGTTGCATCACCTTTTGCACACGACAAATCTTCGCGTAGTTCTGCAGTTCATCTATGGTAAATTTACGAGCAGACCAGCCTTCACGTAACGCCTCCAGTGCCACATCCAGGCCAACTTTTCCACGGTACTTAAAGCAATCCACTACCGTCTTAGCGGGATTAAATACCTTAATCGATACTCCCTCAATCAAATGTATCTCAACACCTGAATGGAGTGACTCAGCAGACATCGTTACAAATCGAACGGGAGGGTAGGATATTTCAGGTCGCCACGCCTTACGATCAATGGCCAGCCAGATCTGATGGGGGTTTTGCGTTGTCATGTTGTGGTAATTGAGCGCAGACAGTAGTGCAACGACGCCTTTAGGGGCTAGTTTACTAATTTCTACCAGGGAGTGATGTCTTCCCAGGTCTTTATTTGGCCATTGGTAAAGTCCGCGTCCAATGCGCTCAATCACGCCTTCTTGTGCCAGAATATAAAGGTAATCTTTCGGCAGGCCATGCTCCTTTAGGTCTCTCGGCCTAATAACCGATTGCGCACGAACCAGATCAATTACCTGCTGCCGTTTAGATTCTTCTTTCATGAGGTTATTGTATTATTTCCTCGGCATTTGTCAATATACGCCGAGGAAATAATAAGTTA
>CAZDRA010000176.1:0-7810 GCA_964507705.1 uncultured Roseivirgaceae bacterium
CATTCATATTGCGCTTTGTCCTTCTTCCAATAATGATCCTTTCCACCACATTTAGCACAAACAACCCCTACATGATCCCTATATTCCTTGAATTTTTGCTTGCAACTGACTTCGTCCGGAAACTGTTCTATAAAATTAATTAATGACATGCTCTTTGTGTTTTATACAAATATAACAAATTAGGTAAATATACGGGCATTCATTTTTCTTTTAATTCCATCTCACGTCTTAGGATTGATTGATACTCTTCAAATGTATATTTCAAATAATTATCTATTTTTTGATAATTATATATGGAGTCATTTATTGCTATATTGAACTTATAGTTATTGTAGGTAACTATCCAAACAGGTAAATTTTCATTTGTATAGCTAATAAATTGTTGAGGCTCGTAATTTTTCTTGCTTATCATCAATTTATAATGTCTATAATTATTTTCTCTAAGTAGCAATTTTCCATAAGGATTGATGCCCTTCCCTTTCATTAATATATTGAACTGGTAACAAGACTTTCTATTTACAAGTGTATCTTTTGCAATAGTGATAAAAATTGCCGTATCGTTAAGAAATATTGGTAAAAGATCTCTAAGATTTTGAATCGAGAAGTATAAAATATGCCCGCCTAATAAATCATCTGCCGTTAATACATTTCTGTAAAATAGATGACTTTTATCTTTAACAGTTATAAATGTAGTTTTCCCATTAAATCCAAAATTACTTTTTCTTTTTGATATCAAATATTTTGAGCCCACAATAGTATCAGATGGATTAATACTAAAGAAACACAATAGTGTATCGGATCTGTTTAATTCACCAGTCATAAAATTGTAATTTTCATTTACTGATGAATATTTCAAGGTATTAGCATCATTCAATAATTTGGAGGTTCTTAGTAAAATTGATTCACTTGATTGACAGTAACTGTATTGCAAGGGAACAAATGCAAAAAGAAAAATAATTGATGTTTTCATGTTGAACTAAATATTTAGTTGAAAATGCAAGGTAGATAAAAATATTTATTTAAGCATTGTTATTTCAAATATCGTCTTGAAATTATATCACAAAATATGGGTATTTCATGTGAAATGAAACTTGATGTGAGGTTGAGTTTAGAAGATGAAGTGAAAGCCAGGTTGCTGGAAATGCATCAAATTTTCATCACTCTATCTATAGCAAGCAAGTGAAGTCTTGTGTAAAGACAAAAAGTAAACTTCGCTACACGAAGTAAGAGTATAACATATACTAAATGAACAAAAGCCCTGCTGCACATCATTGAATCCTATTTGTTGATTATTTCAAAAATCCCCAGTATTTATTCAAATAAAGCAGTACTCAAGTATCTTTCACCTGTATCAGGCAAAAATGTGATAACTGTCTTTCCCTCGCCAGTATTTTTGGCAACTTCCATGGCCGCCCAGACATTGGCTCCGGAAGATATCCCAGCCAATATACCTTCATGACTACAGAGTTTTTTTGCAGTTGATATCGCATCCTCATTTTCTACCTTAATGATATCATCGATGATATCTAAATCGAGAATGTCAGGAATAAATCCGGCACCAATACCCTGAATCATGTGTGGCCCCGCAGTCCCTTCCGATAAAATTGGTGAATCTGCTGGTTCAACAGCGATTATTTTAATATTGGGATATTTTTCCTTAAAAACTTCTCCCACTCCAGTAATAGTGCCTCCGGTGCCCACACCTACTACAAGGAAGTCGGGAGTAATATTTTGCAGATCAGACATTATTTCTTCTGCAGTAGTTTTGCGATGTGACTCTGGGTTGGCTTCGTTTTCAAACTGATGTGGCATATAATAATTATCACCATCCGATAGGGCTTCTGCCTCCAGCACAGCACCTACCATCCCTTTTTCTTTTTGTGTAAGAACAAGCTTGGCCCCAAATTGCTCGAGTACTATCCTTCTTTCTACACTCATAGATTCGGGCATGGTAAATACAATAGGATATCCCTTTACAGCAGCAACAATTGCCAATCCGATACCGGTGTTGCCGGAAGTTGGCTCAACGATAGTCATTCCTTTTTTCAATACGCCTCTTTTCTCAGCGTCTTCAATCATGCTCAAGGCAATGCGATCTTTAACTGATCCGCCAGGATTGAATGACTCAATTTTCATGAGCACTTGTGCAGATTTCGGTGAAAGTAGTTTATTTAGTTTGACTAGTGGCGTGTGCCCTATTGTATCGAGAATGCTGTTACAAATCATTTTTTATAAGTTTTGGTTTATAGCCGGTCGCTCCGGAAGATAATTGTGATAGCTGAAAAGCATAAATAATTGTAAACTAAAAATATTATTATCGATAAAACAAAAATCAGTTAAGCCGTTTCACTTTGATCTTGTTTATTTACCAATTCTTCAATTCGATCAACGTACTCTTTTTCCTTTCGTTGCATCTCCTCCTGGGTGGCTTGCAATTCTTCCATATTTTGTCGCATCTCCTCTTCCTGAGCCCTTAGTTCTTCTGATTGCTGTTGTGCCTGCTCCAATAAATATTTTGTCTTGACTTTTAGTGTGTTCGCAGCTACAAAGGAAGCAATACTTTCTCCAAGCTTAATTAAGAAATCAATTTCATAAGATTTCAATTCATGAAAAAGAGCAAATTCCATTACGCCAGTTATTTCATCATCTCGCTTTATTGGTATGATCGTAATAAATGTTGGAGGCGCATCACCTAACCCTGAGGTGATGGTAATGTACTCTTCCGGGACTTCTTTTAAAATAATAGGCTCTTTTTCTAAATAACATTGCCCAATCAACCCTTGGCCAATATCAATTCTTTTTTGTTGATACTTTTCTCTTTCAAAAGCATAGCATGCTGTCAATTCAAGATATTGCTCTTTAGTATCATCTTCATTTAATAAATAAATTCCACCTTGATTTCCTTTTATATATTTTAAAATAGCAATTAACAGCTTGTTGTAAACTTTGACGTCGTCATCCCGCCTGAGAATATCAGAAATTTCAGCAATACCTTTTGCCACCCAGTTTTGCTTTTCTTCTTGTTTTCGAGTATCGTTAATTTCCTCCATGTTTTTTTGAAGCTCTGCTTGCCGTCTTTCCATTTCTGTATTGGTCTCCTTAATGTCAATGAGTAGTTTTTCATTGTCTATTTCAGAGATATAGTTTTTATTTTGCATAAAAAGCAAACAAGACAAAGCTATGACACCGCCAAAAGTATAAGAAGAAATGCTTAAAAACCCACTTCTAAACAAACTGCTATCCAGCTCCATCGTAAGTGCTTGATTAGCCCAAAACTGACTACAAATCAAAATGTAGTAAGCTGCCAATGAAAAAACCAATAATTTTTTTTCTCGATAATCAATTAAAACCCAGGGAATAATGGTCAGTGAAAATTCTATTACATACATAGATGTGATGATGTCTTCCCCAGGCTGTACCAAAAAACCATGATATAAATAAGCCAATAGTAAAACTAAAGTAGAGAGCAAAAATCGTGATATAATGTGAAAACCTAAATAATTTAAAGCAATCGCACCGAAGGAAAATGAAATGCAAAATATCGGATATATTGTGAGAGTAGGATAAAATATTATTGAAAAAATAGTATATGATAGTCCTACACAAGTCATCATTAAAGCTACCTGATTAGAAATTTTTACTTTATTTTTCAGATAGAGACTTTGTACGGAATTTACACCCGCACTCAAAATTAAATCCATGATAAATTGGTCACAATTAGTTTTCTCTTAGCAATTTAGTTAAAACATATAATATTCCTAAATTGAATAAATCAAATTAAGTTGAAAAAATAACCTTCTTGGAAATTGCTATTTTTCTTCAGCGAATTGTCCTGGTGCATCTGAATAAAATTTTTCAGAAAATAATTATATAATTTCTGTTAATAGAAAATTACGATTAGAAAAAGTGCTTCAAAAGTCTTTTTCATTTGTACTTTTGAATTTGATAAAGCAAGTGAATGGAATATCCCTCTAAACTTATAGAAGATGCCGTAAATGAAATCTCTAAACTCCCAGGAATTGGAAAAAAAACTGCATTAAGGCTAGCACTACATTTATTGAAGCAAGAAAAAAGCAATACAGAAAATTTGAGCTCTGCACTGATTAACCTACGTGAAAAGACAAAATACTGTAGGATTTGTCATATCATATCAGACACAGAAGATTGTACCTGCGACTCCATAAGAAAAGATGCTACATTACTGTGCGTGGTAGAGGATACCCCTGATGTCATTGCCATCCAGAATACTTCACAGTTTTATGGGTACTTTCATGTTTTGGGTGGGATTATTTCTCCAATGGAAGGGATAGGCCCCAATGAGTTAAATATTGTAAGTTTAATTGATCGGGTAAAAAAGTCTGACGGATTGATTAAGGAAGTACTTCTTGCTTTAAGTCCAACAATGGAAGGAGACACTACTTCATTTTATATTGCAAAGAAACTTCAGCCCTTTGATATAAAAATCACTACCATTGCCAGAGGAATTCCGATTGGTGGAGAATTGGAATATACGGATGAGATTACGCTGGGTAGAAGTATCGTTCAACGATTAAATTATGACATCAAGTAGAAAACATTTTTTACCTTTGAATCGATGAAATCAGATTATAAAATTTTATATATAATTATTTTAATACTAACATTTGGGTTGGCTTTCAATACCATTTCGTTTGCTCAATTAGAAGAGTATGCAAGAGGACAGGAACTAAAATACCTTGACTTAGGCATCAAGCAATATGAAAGTGGCAATTTCGAAGAGGCTGATCAATCTTTTCGGCAAGTACTGGAAACGGTAAAAGTATTGCCTGCTGAGATTTGCTTTTACTTTGGTGTTAACTCATTTTATTTAGAAAAATATAAGCAAAGCATCAACTGGCTCAACAAATACATGGCCTTAAAAGGAACCTCAGGACAATATTTTGAAGAGTGTACTGAGTACCTTAAAAAAGCCGAGGAAAATTATTTGTCTGCAACCACATCTAGCGAAAATGAAGTTTATGACCCGGGAGAAGAAGTAGATTATACTGTAATGCCTAAAGTTGATTGTGGTCCATCCGGGAAAGTGATTTGCCCTGTGTGCAAAGGCCAGACAGTGATCATCAAAAGAGCTGCCATGGGTGTAGTTTATAAGACTTGCCCTTATTCCGATGATCATGGGTATCTAACTTGCGATGAGTACAATTTATTGCTTCAAGGCCTTTTAAAGCCACGAAGTGAGCGAGAGTAGGATTAACACTATTTCACTAATTTTTTTATTGGGCCTATCCGATATATTTTTGAGCAGTAAAAATAAAATCCAATTATAAGTATCAGCATGTCAATAAATGAAATAAATCCTCTCTATGCCAATGGCAAAAGCCCATGGGTATTATTGTTTTCATTATTTGGAATTACACTTGGAGGAATTTTTCTAATTGGCCAGGTATTGGCATTTATTACGGCGATCTTAATTTCGGGTGTAGGAATTAGTGAGCTACAAAATATACTCTCTAACCCAACTGCATATCCGGAACAAAGGCTCATGTTTTTGTCATTGCAGGGAATGTCTTCGATTGGGGGATTTATCATTGCCCCACTTATCTTTTACTACAGTATTGTCAAAGGAAATTTCAAAGAAGATTTTATTGATTTTCCAGCCAATACATTGAATATAATTATTGCTACCCTGGTCATTACATTTTCCTTTATGGTGGTTGATACTGTTTTTATTGAATGGAATGCCGGTATCACCCTTCCCGAATATTTTTCTGGAATTGAACAATGGGCGCAGCAAATGGAGGAAAAAATGCAAGTTTTGACTGAGTATCTTACAGATTTTGAATCGACCGGATACTTTGTTGTTGCCATCGTTTTTATTGCTGTCGTGCCTGGCATAGGAGAAGAAATTTTATTTCGTGGGTTTTTGCAAAATATTTTGAAGCGGATATTTAAAAACGATCACGCAGCTGTTTGGGCTGCAGCAATTCTATTCAGTGCTATTCACTTTCAGTTTTATGGGTTTGTTCCAAGAATGCTTTTAGGAGCGCTATTTGGATATTTGTACCTTTGGACTGGCAATCTGCTTGTGCCAATTTTAGCACATTTTTTTAACAATAGCCTATCACTTTTTGCTTTGTATTTCTACCAAAAAGGCAAGTTAGATATTGATGTAGAATCGACAGAAGCGTTGCCAACGGTGTATATTATCATATTTTCTGTTTTATTTGTAATAACGCTGGTTTATTTCAAAAACCAACTGGCAAATAATAATACCAATGACAATAACATAGCTAGAGCTGATTAGATATATCTTCAGCGCATGTTGATGGGAAGAAAGGGATGAATTGATATATTGGCATATTGAATAATTTAGCAAATGAAAGACTGGACCGTTGTATTCAAATCACCCATCAGCTCAAGAGCAGAAATCGTAAGAGGTGTTTTAAATGATCGCGGTATTGAAGCTGTAATCATCAATAAAAAAGATTCTTCGCTTCACTTTAATATTGGTCAAATCGAAGTACTTGTTCCAAATGAGCAAGTTTTGGAATCACTAAAGATTGTAAATGATGAAATTTCGTTTAAATAAATACAACAATCTCACCCAGCGTGTCATTGTTGCCATCTTTGGTGTGATAGTCATTATATCAGCTATTTACTGGAATGAATGGAGCTATTTTGCAGTGTTTTTAGGGATCACTTTTCTGTCTATTCGCGAATTTTATAAATTGATAGGAGTAGATGGGTATCTTCCGCTTACTTTCTGGGGTTGCCTGACAGGAGTTCTTATTTATACGTTCACATTTTTAGTGCAAAAGGGGTTGATTGAGCCAGATGTGTTTTATCTGATTTTTCCATTCAGTTCCATCATATATTTTATCAAGCTTTATAAAAAATCAGACATCCAGCCTTTTACAAATATCGCATATACCTTTTTGGGCATTTTATATGTAGCTGTCCCTTTTTCACTTCTCCACATAATCGTATTTTGCACAGGCACTTATCAATTTGAATTGGTTACTGGAATATTACTACTCACTTGGGCGAGTGATACTGGAGGATATTTCGCCGGAACAATGTTTGGTAAGACAAAGCTTTTTCACCGTATTTCGCCAAAAAAATCATGGGAGGGCTTCGTAGGAGGTGCTGCTCTTGCTTTGGTAATTGCCTATCTCCTTTCTCATTATGTGGACATACTGCCGATGTGGAAATGGATGACCGTTGGCCTTTTAACTGTGATTGCGGGAACTTATGGCGATTTGGTAGAATCACTATTTAAGAGAAGCATTAATATCAAAGACTCTGGTGAGTCGCTTCCGGGTCATGGAGGTTTTCTTGATCGATTCGATGCCCTGCTACTTTCACTACCCTTTATTGCGGCATTTTTAAAGCTTTTTTAGCCAGATTTATCTTTCAAATAGCACTCCTTTGTTGACACCCTGCCTTTGGTTGGCAGGTTGTGACCAACAAAAAAGAGGCACTAAATCTATGTTTTAGTTGGTTTCAGGACGGGTCATAGGGTGGGCTTATGTGTCGGCAAAAAACCAAATGTGCTATTTGTGAGGTGGGGTGTTTTGCAATGGTGAGTAACGGGAAGCAATGTCAATGTTAAGCTTTCCGTCACTATGAGCCTGCCTGTCCGGTCATAGCCGTCAGGTTAAGGATTTAAATAATTGGCTGTCAATTAATTATGTAAAGGCAATAGAATCCCTGTAGGGACTCTCAGTCTTGTTCTCCATATTTTTGATATTTATTCATGTGAAAAAAAAGGCGGAGTTTAAAAATCCAGAAACCGCCTTTTCCTTTCCTCAAATATACGAAAACCGCAGGA
>CAZDRA010000177.1:0-7565 GCA_964507705.1 uncultured Roseivirgaceae bacterium
TACCTGAATAGCATGAAGCACATATTGGCCATAAACTATACGCAATCAGGACAATTAAATGATATTATCGGCAAATTTTTAGAACCTTTTGCCAAATTTGAGGACATTTCCATAGAGCATGTAAATGTCTTGCCGGAAAAGCCATTCCCTTTTCCCTGGACTGGAGATGTTTTTTGGGATGCAATGCCCGGCTGTGTGCTGGAAGAGGGTTTGCCATTAGCGCCATTTGAACTAAATCGGGATAATTATGACCTTGTGGTTTTTGGTTATCAGGTTTGGTTTTTGTCTGTTTCTCGGCCATCTATGGCCATTTTGAAAAATGAAAGTTTTCGTAAAGCAATAAAAAACACGCCAGTTGTCACGATCATTGGGGCGCGCAATATGTGGCTAAATGCCCATGAAAGTGTGAAGGCTATTATTGCTGAAGCAGGAGGAAAATTGGTCGCCAATATTCCACTAATAGATCGCAACAATAACTTGATTAGTGTAATTACCATATTATATTGGATGCTTACCGGCAAGAAAAAACGTATGTGGGGGATATTGCCTTTTCCGGGCGTACACCAAAATGATATTGATCAGGTCAATGAAGAAGGAGAACAAGTTTTAGAAGCTTTACAAAAAAATAATTATACCCATCTCCAACAAAAAATCCATGACCTCGGCCATATTTATATAGCCACAACGGTGATGTTTATGGAGATGAGAGCCAAGAAAGTATTTTATATTTGGGCCAAGTTGATTCGTAAAAAAGGAACTACTGAGAGAAAGAAAAAATTGTGGACGGACATATTCAAGTATTATTTATTAATAGCCCTTTTTTTACTCTCTCCTATAATTTTAATTTTATATAAAATATTAATTTTGCCCTTTACATCCAGATCTGTAGCCCGAAGTAAAAAATATTTTTATGGGCTTGACTAAACTAAACTAACTGCATATTGTTCTTTAATAAAAATATTATTATCATGTTTTTATTAAAAAATAACAATACAAAACTCGATTAGAATTTATTAAATGTCTGAAGTATACATAACAAAAGTTGCAAAGTATTTTCCGAATAAGCCAGTCTCAAATGATGAAATGGAAGACTATTTGGGTCTTATTAATGAGTGCCATTCTAAAACAAAAAGAGTAGTGCTCAGAAACAATAAGATCAAGAACAGATATTATGCGCTTAACAAAAAAGGAGAGCTGACCCATACCAATGCAAAAATTGCAGCATCAGCTGTCACAGCACTTTTCAAGGACAATCCATCAGAAATAGAAACCGTAGATCTTTTGTGTTGTGGAACATCATCTCCTGATCAAATAATTCCATCTCATGGCGTAATGACACATGGCGAATTGCCAGAGCTTAAAAACATTGAAGTGATATCACCTGCCGGAGTATGTTGTGCCGGTATGCATGCCTTAAAATATGCTTATCTATCCATAAAATCTGAGAATAAGAAAAAAGCCATTGCTGTTGGCTCAGAAAGGCTTTCTGCTTTTATAAGAGCCGAAAATTTTAAGGAAGAGGCAAAGCACCAGCAAGAACTTGAGAAAAACCCAATTATAGCTTTTGAAAAAGATTTTTTGCGTTGGATGCTTTCTGATGGCGCAGGATCTGTATTACTCGAAAACAAAAAAGCCGAAAGTGGATTATCCTTTCGTATTGAATGGATAGAAGGCATTTCCTTTGCCAATGAAAAAGAAACATGTATGTATGCCGGTGCCATAAAAAATGAAGATACTTCCTTAAGCGGATATATGGATATGTCGCATAAAAGCATGACTGATCAGTCGGCATTAAGTATCAAGCAGGATGTATCATTGCTCAGTGAAAATATATTGGGCCTGGGTTTTAAAAGGGTTAAGGAAATTTTTGATGAGAAAGGCCTTACTCCTGATGACATAGATTATATGTTACCCCATATTTCCAGTTATTATTTTGAAGACAAAATCTATGAAATATTCAAATCCAATGGTATGGAAATTACAAAAGATAAGTGGTTCGTAAATCTTGATAGGGTAGGCAATGTCGGCGCAGCATCTATTTATTTAATGCTTGAAGAAATTCATCACAGTGGTAAATTAAAAATTGGAAATAAGCTGTTATTACTCGTTCCGGAAAGTGCACGATTTTCATATATGTTTGCGTGGTTGACAGTTTGTTGATCAAGGATTAAATAAAATTGTTGGCCAAATGTCATTATTAATATTACAATCAAACACGCTCTTGCTCAGACTGTACAAATTGTTTTTAAATAAATGAAAAAAGAAGACCTTCCACAGGATAATGGAGCATTGTCAAATTGGACAAAGGAAGTATGTTATGTGAAAAACGATGATGGTAAATTTGAAACCGCATTGAGCACAGGATGGGAAGTAAAAACTGATGCTTTAAATTCTGCATGGAAAGAAGTTGATCAAAGAATAGCATCTGCCAGCAAGGATGTTGCATTGGGCAAGAAAAGTCCCATATATTATTTCATGGAAAAAAAATTAATGGATGTTTCCTTATTAGCAGCTTATGCCGGGTTTTTTACATTTTCAGTAAAACGTCATTTTCGACCTGCAGTTTTCAAAAGACTAAATCAGAAAAAATTGGGCAAATATGCCCGTGTCTTTGAAATATCTATAACAGAACTCATTAATTTTAAAGGTGAATAGTTTGTCAGCATTTAATCACATACAAGCCGCCCATTGCGAAAATGGCGTGACGACCAGCTTGTTGCAGCATTATGGTATTGATTTTATCACAGAGCCCTTGGCCTTTGGTATTGGTTCCGGCTTATTTTATATCCATATCCCTTTCCTCAAAGTCAATAATGGGCCCGGCATATCTTTCAGAACCATGCCGGGAGCTATTTTTAAACGCACCTGCAAAGCTTTACAATTAGAAATAAAACGAAAAACCTTCAATAACCCAGGGGCCGGACAGGAATTTTTAGATCAACTCCTTGATAAGAACCAACCCGTAGGATGTCAGGTAGGAGTTTTTCATTTACCATACTTTCCGGTTGAATACCGATTTCATTTCAATGCCCATAATTTAATTATTTATGGAAAGGAAAACGGTGAATATTTGGTCAGTGACCCGATCATGGAAACTCCTACAAAACTGAATGCCGATGATCTTGAAAAAGTTCGATTTGCGAAAGGAGTTCTCGCTCCAAAAGGTTTGCTGTACTATCCGGTAAATGCAAATAAAGTTGATGAGGCCGTAATTAAGAAAGCCATCGTTACAGGAATAAAACGCAATGTCCGCGATATGGTTAACATTCCAGTACCATTTGCTGGAGTAAACGGGATAAAACATACTGCTCGTAAAATAAGGAAATGGAGAGACAAGCTGGGCGTTAGAAAGGCTGGATTGTATCTGGGCCAAATAGTGAGGATGCAAGAAGAAATCGGTACCGGGGGCGGAGGGTTTAGATTTATTTATGCTGCTTTTTTAGAAGAAGCTGCTGCGATTTTGAAAATTGACGAGCTAAAAGAAATATCAGATGAAATTTCAAAGTCCGGAGATTTGTGGAGGTCATCAGCAATTCAAATGGCAGGAATTTATAAAGGAAGAATCACCGAGCAAAGTGACTTTAATGAATCCGCTGAGCGGTTAATGGAAATCAGTGAAGTTGAAAAACAAACCTTCAAAAAGTTAGGTAAGATAAAATTCCGTTATTAATGAATTCCTCCTGCGTGCATATTGACAATTTGTCTAAGCAGTATAAAGGTGCATCAACCTATAGTTTAGATAAAGTCAGTTTGGATATCCAGCAAGGAGATATATATGGAATCCTTGGCCCTAATGGGGCTGGTAAAACAACCTTGATCTCCATATTGTGTGGGATTATGCAACCTTCATCCGGCTCATTTTCATATAATATCCATAGCCGAACCCTTACCGGTAATTCCTTAAAACAACACATCGGATATGTCCCGCAAGAATATGCCTTTTATGAAGAATTGACACCAATTCAAAATTTTAGATTTTTTGGAGCAATGTATAATTTGTCTAAATCGGAGGTGAAATCGCAAACAGAAAAGCTGCTGTACATCCTTGGGTTGAAAAATGTTGGGAATAAAAAAATAGAAGAATTTTCAGGAGGAATGAAAAGACGTATCAATCTTGCTATTGGGATGCTGCATCAACCTTCGATATTATTTCTTGATGAGCCCACAGCTGGTGTAGATGTTCAAAGCAAGCGCGCTATTCTCCATTTTTTGAAAGAGGAAAATACCAAAGGGACAACCATTATCTATACCTCTCATAACATGAAAGATGCAGAAGAATTTTGCTCCAGCTTTGCATTAATAGATTTTGGAAAAATTTTAGTTTCCGGACCATTAGATTCTCTTCTTAAAAATGAAAACATGGATAATTTAGAAGAATTTTTTATATATAAAACTGGGAAATCTTACCGCGATTAATCATGTTTAAATTCTGGTCTGCCATACAAAAAGAAGCGTATATGCTCTGGAGCGACAAGGTAGGCTTGCTGTTTATGTTTGTCATGCCCTTGCTTCTTGTCACGGTGGTCACCATTGTTCAGGACAGTGCCTTCCAACTCGTTAATAAAAACAGAATTAAGATGTTGGTGGCGAATCACGACAATGGAGTGCAGGGAGACAGTCTGGTATCGCTCTTATCTCATTCGGGAATGTTTGGATTACAATTCGATAACAACCTGAAAGAAAATGAAATGATTGCATCACTAAAAGACGTCAATGTGCTTACTGCCATCTTTATTCCGGAAAATTTTTCAATGCAATTAGAAAGTAAAGCACGAAATATAAGCCAACATGTTTTATATGATTTTGGTATTGTGGATGGTATTGATAACTATTCTTTTACAGCACCCGGATTACTTTTATATTACGATCCAATTTTACAGGAAAGTTTTACCATGACGGTTTCCAATATCCTTGCCGCATATATTTCTAAAATAGAAAGCAAATTGATGCTACAGTTGCTTTATGCAGATATGGAAATTGAAGGTAATGCTGATCGTGTATCTAAGCTCATTACTGGAAATAGAATTGAAATTCTTGCCATTCCTGCCAAAGGAGAAAACGCTCCGGTAGCCATAAATGCATCACAACATAATGTACCCGCCTGGACGATTTTTGCCATGTTTTTTATGGTAATTTCATTAGGTGGCAATATCGTGAAAGAAAAAGTAAGCGGTAGTTTCGTACGGCTCAAAACCATGCCTTCTTCCATAATGTGGCCTTTCTCGGCTAAAATGATATTGTATTTATTGGTGGCGATCATGCAGGTAATTTTAATTTTTTCTTTTGGAGCTACCTTGTTTGAATACATAAAATTACCGCTATTGGAAATCCCTCAAAATTGGCCTGCATTTGCAACAGTAGTACTCATATCAGGCCTTGCCGCGGTGAGTTATGCGATGCTTATTGGGATATATGTAAAAACTCAAGTGCAAGCCAATGGCTTGGGTGCCATATCTATTATTATATTTGCAGCTTTAGGAGGAATTTGGGTGCCTGTTTTTATGATGCCAGACTATCTGCAAACCATAAGCTGGTTTTCACCCTTGCGACAAAGCTTAGATGCGTTTTACACACTATTTCTTAATGATGGCAAATGGACTGATTTATGGCCCTCGTTGCGAAATTTGTTGGTATTTATATTTTTGTGTCAGATGGCGGTGGTAATTAAAATTAAAAAAATAATATAATTATATGGACAGAGAAGTATTAAAAAAAGAGCTTAAAGAACACATCATTTCCTATCTCAATTTGACTGATATTTCTGTGGACAACTTTAAGGATGATGCGCAATTATTTGGTGATGAAATGGGTTTTGACTCTATAGATTCCTTAGAGCTTATTGTATTATTGGAAAGAGAGTATGATATAAAGATTACAAATCCTACCGAGGGAAGAAAGGTTCTAGGAGACATTAACACAATTGTTGATTATATCATTTCTCATCAATCTTAATTAGCTTTACCTGTTGTATGGAACAAGTTTTTGTCACCGGAATGGGAATAATTTCAGCACTTGGCTCAGGTGTTGAAAATAACGAACGCTCTTTAAAGCAAGGCTTAAAGGGTATAAAAAAGGCGCATTTTTTTCTTTCCAAGCACAGCAATTCACGACTATTTGGCGAGGTAGGTTTTAGCGATAATGCGCTAAAAAAAAAGTTAAACCTCGATGAGAATGCACCCTTATCCCGGACCGATTTATTTTCAATTATAGCAGCCGATGAGGCCATCCGGCAAGCAGGTCTAAGTTGTGAAAAACTTGCTGACCATACCACATCACTCATATCTGCCAGCACCGTTGGTGGCATGTGCCATACAGATGAGTTGTATAAAGATTCCACCTCGCCTGAAGGTCAATCATCACCATTTATAAATACCTATTCTTGCGGAGCGCACACCACTATTCTTGCAGAAAGATTGAACATCAGGGGATTCACCAGTACGATTAATACCGCATGTTCCTCCTCAGCCAATGCAATAATGTTAGGGGCAAGGCTCATAAAATCTGGTAGAGCAAGCCGTGTAATTGTGGGCGGTGTGGATAGTTTGGCAAAATTTACGGTTAATGGATTTAATGCGCTGGGGATATTGTCAAAAAATATTTGTCGGCCTTTTGATAAAAATAGAGATGGATTGTCACTTGGTGAAGGCGCCGCTTATTTAGTTTTAGAATCTGGCAATTGCTCAACTGGAAAAAATAGATTAACTGAAATTATTGGATATGGAAATGCTAACGATGCCTTTCATTCTTCAGCAATTTCGGAAGATGCACAAGGGCCAACAAAAGCCATGGAAAAAGCCCTTAAAATTGGAAATATCCTTCCATCAGATATTGATTTCATTAATGCCCATGGTACAGGGACAGAAAATAATGACCGAACCGAATTACAGTCATTTTATAATGTTTTCAATCACCCACCTCTTTTCGGTTCAACAAAATCTTATACCGGTCATACCTTGGGAGCTGCCGGTGCGATAGAGGCAATATTTAGTATTTTAAGTATCCTTAATAATGAAATCTATCCTATTGAAAATACTCATGATGCTGGCCCAACTCAGAGCATGTATGTACAGGATTATAAAAAATTGATCTCTATCGATAATGTATTGTCAAATTCCTTTGGGTTTGCCGGCAACTGTACTTCACTAATTTTCAAAAAAACATGATAAATATCCTGGATAGATCATGTATTTCTCCGCAACATACTTTTGGCAGCCTTCCATTCGAAAAAGGCGTCATTTCGCATGAAGGGAATAAATATTATGCCATCGAGCCAGATTATAAGGACATTATCTCTAGAGGGAATTTGAGGCGTATGGGCAAAATTTCAAGACTGGGTGTGGGAGCAGGATTTCCGC
Organism: uncultured Roseivirgaceae bacterium; assembly: GCA_964507705.1. Lineage (GTDB taxonomy): Bacteria > Bacteroidota > Bacteroidia > Cytophagales > Cyclobacteriaceae > JAAUQL01. Next base: position 7,356 of record CAZDRA010000177.1, read on the forward strand.
TTTTACAGAAATATCCTGTCTTAAATGGTATTATCATTGGCACATCGAATGGCAGTATGGAGAATTGCGTAAAATTTCTGGATCAAATTATTAAGTATGAAGAAGGGACACTCACGCCAACAAATTTTGTGATGAGTACTTCAAATGCCGTCGCTGGAGCACTTGCATTATTAAGTCAAAATACCACCTATAACTCCACGTATGTGAGCA
>CAZDRA010000178.1:0-7508 GCA_964507705.1 uncultured Roseivirgaceae bacterium
TGTGGCAAGCGTAAGTTATAAAAATGAATTTAGGTACAAACACGGATAATCATTTGGTTTTTATGAGTTTATAATTAATACATAACTTAGAAAGAGAAGAATAGATATATCTTGATGTTTGGTAAGAAGTGATTTTAAAAAATTGATCTATGGTAAGAAATACGATTTCAATAGATATTTTTTCGTATTCGACTAAGCGATTCGGTTATTCCAAGGAATGAGGCGATATGGTATAAGGCCACTCGCTGCGATATTTCAGGATATTGTTTGCGCAACTTCAGGTACCGTTCTTTTGCAGATTCATTTACATCGAAGGAATGTTCCATGACAGATTCATATGCTTTGTCTCATTTGATTCGGGTTACATCTGCAAATCCAGGACAGTTTTTCAATAGATATTCATAGTCTCCTGCATTAATTGTCATCAATGTCGATTTTTCCAAGGCCTGTAAACTCATTTTGGTAGGTACGCCGTTGGCCATACTATTAAGATCGCCAACCCAATAATCTTCAAATGCAAATAGAGTCACATATTCTTCGCCATCAGTATTGGTCTTAAAGTATCGGAAATACCCACTGAAAATGTAGGCACCAAATTTACATGTTTCACCTTCATAAGACTATTGAAGTGATCCTCTGTGTAGAGAGGGGAGGTCGATTGCATTTGGTTTAGTAATGTTTTGTACACTTTAAAATTTGTTCATTAAGGCACTTTGTTTACAAAGTTAAAGGAACATAGTTTACACCATATTTTGACTTAACCTTATTGATATTTGTTTATCTCTAATATTCTTTTCATCAAAGTAACCTAACCTGAACAAGCCAGGATCAACAAGGAAAATGAAATAAAGATATCTCCCGCAGACCTGCCTCGCCGGTAGGCAGGCGAGGCAGGAATATTACTGATAAGATACTAAAAATACATTTTATAGCCAATCTTCCATATTCCGTTTTTATTTCCTTTTTAATTCAAAAGGGTAAATCACTTTCCAGTCTTCTGCCATATTAATAACGGTCCAACCTTTTGCTATGGCTTCATCTAAACCTTTATCCAGCTTACCATTATGAGAATCTCTATCATAAGACCATTCTCTTAGCGAATCTGTGTGATGCACATAGAGCATAAAACTCTTGTATTTGTTTGAAGATGTCCATTGCATCATTTGTAAATCACCATCAGAATTTCCGGAAGAAAACACTGGTTTTTTCCCAATAATTTTTTGTATAGCTAATGGTTTTCCTGCTTTATCATCAATAAAATCTAACTCAGCAATTCTTGTTATTTTAGGATTTCCATCATTGTTATCAAATGCTGTTTTGATTCGTGAGCCAATAATTTGTTCAGAAGGAATCCCATAAATCTCAGTAACAAATGCACGCATAAAATCAACGCCTCCACCAGAAACTATATAGGTTTTAAAATTGTTGGCTCTTAAATATTCAAGTAATTCTAACATAGGTTGATATACCAATTTATCGTAGCCAACATTTTTTGTTGGATGTTTTGCTGTATTTACCCATTTTTTAACATCAGTATCAAATTCTTCAGTAGTAATTTCTGCATGTGTTGTCATTAATAGTTGGCCAATACCTTTCATGCCAGATTTTTTTATTGTTTCCATATCGTTTTCTAAAACAGCTTTATATGGTTGTTGTGCCGCCCACTCAGGATGATCCGCTGCCATTGCCTTAATTCTATCAAAAACAAAAAACAGTTGAAAATATATAGGTTGCTCAGACTATAGATTTCCATCGTTATCAAAAGTTGCGATGCGATAGGCAATGGGTATAAATCTTTTACTTTTGATATTGGTCACCTCATTAACGTAACTGATGATCGCTTCTTTGGCAGTTCCTTCATTCCAAGATGGTAATGCTTCATTTTTTTTATCTAAAAAGGTGCAGGAAATGGAGGTGCTTAATAAAACTATAATTCCTAAGATGGTTATTGATTTTTTCATTTTAGAAAAGTTTAAAAAAAAGCCAGTTAATGTTAATTAACTGGCTTTATTATAGTTTTTATTTAGTTCCGTTTTGCTCCTTGCATTTGCTCTAATACTTTATCCAAGCTAAAGCTTCCAACTTCTTGTCGTTGAGGAAATTCTTTAAATGTTGCTAAGAATTCAGCTATTTTTGCTTGAGCAGGCACAAGCAAAAACATGCGATCAGCAATCCAGTGATTGTAATCTTCTGAATCGTGCTGCGCTCTTTCAAAAGGATCCCCATACAAATCCATAAGCATAGGAAACCTTAACTCAGTATATTTTTTTTGCCAAACATTAAAGCCGTGATTTTCTTGAATTTTAAAGTGCATTTTCCATCTACCATATCTAAAAGCGTTTAAACTGCCATCATCGTCAAAGTAAAAAATTTCCTTTCTAGGGCTTTCATCAACCTCTCCAGTTAATAATGGCAACATATTATAACCATCTAAATGCACTTTAAAGTTTTGGCCATTGGCAGCATGTCCTTTTAGTAATTTTTCTTTCACATCGGGCTCTCCTGCAGCCGCTAAGAATGTTGGTAGCCAGTCTTCACCAGAAAAAATAGCATTACTTACTTGCCCAGGCTTAATTTTTGCTGGCCATTTTACGAGGCAAGGTGCTCTAAAACCACCTTCCCAAGTAGTAGCTTTTTCTCCTCTAAATGGCGTCATACCACCATCCGGCCAGAAGATAATTTCTGCTCCATTATCTGTCCCAAAAATAACTATGGTATTTTCTTCAATGTCTAAATCTTTTAGCGTTTGGGTTAATTCGCCAACAATTTTATCTAATTTAGTCATTCCATCTGCATAGACTCCTAATCCTGTTTTACCTTCTTCTTCATCAGTTAAATGAGTCCAAACATGCATTAGAGTAGAGTTGTACCAAACAAAAAACGGCTTATCATCTCCTGCCGATTTTTTCATAAAAGCAATGGCTGCATCTTTAGTTTCTTGATCAACCGTTTCCATTCTCTTTTTTGTCAAAGGTCCTGTATCTTCAATTTTACCATCAGCAAAAGAATGAATAACACCTCTTGGTCCAAACTTCTTTTTAAATTCTGGATCTTTAGGGTAGTCTTCATTTTCTGGCTCTTCTTCTGCATTTAAGTGATACAAGTTTCCTAAAAATTCATCAAAACCGTGATTTGAAGGTAGATGTTCATCTCTATCTCCTAGATGGTTTTTCCCAAATTGACCGGTTGCATAACCGTGATTTTTTAATAATTCTGCAATAGTTGGATCTAATGCGCTTAACCCTTCTTTGGCTCCAGGTAATCCTACTTTGGTTAAACCAGTTCTATAAGGTGATTGTCCTGTAATAAATGCTGCACGACCAGCGGTACAACTTTGTTGTGAATAATAATCGGTAAACATAATGCCATCTTTACCTATTTTGTCAATATTGGGTGTTTTGTAACCCATCATTCCCATATTGTAAATACTTGGATTAGACCATCCAATGTCATCTCCCCAAATAACCAAAATATTGGGTTTGTCCTGTTTTTGTGCCATCATAATAAATGGCATAGCTGCTAAAACAACTATAATTGTGACTTTTCTCATACTTCTTTTAATTTAATTGTTTGTACTTATTTAATATTCAATTTGTGTTCCCGATCAATAGTAACGAAGATATATATAATTGCCCAAATTGGTGATGCATAGAATATAATTTTTAATAAAACCCAGTGACAATGTGCCAAACTTAATATTTTATAAAGGCCAATAATTATTGACTTTCCAGAATAAATATTAATTAAAAATTGATTTTGAATAAAGTTGCTATCTTGTAGTAAATCAAAAATTTTATGAATAATAAATACACTCACTTTATCATATTCTTATTGTCAATGCCTGGCTTGTCTTATGCTCAAATTCACAGCCACTCTGAAAAACAGATAATTTCTATGTTTGAAGAGATCAACCCAAAACCTACCTCAATTTCATTTTATAACTCCATTGAGATTAACAATCAGGGTGGACATTTGCAGGGGGTTCAATTATATGAATACAAGCAAAAAAAATATTATGTTTTGTCGGGAAGTTCGGAATCGTATGCTTACTATTCTATTGTGAAAATTGGCAAAGAGAACAGGATTATTTCCATAACCAAAATTCTTGAAAAACCATTTAAGCATGCAGGAGGTTTCCAGATTCATGACAATCTTATGGCTATTGGTGTTGAGGATAACAATGCTAAAAATCAATCCAAAGTTTTCATTTTTCAAATAGATAATCCTGAAAAGCCTCCGAAAGATCCACTGGTAACTATAGAACGAAAAGGCAGCTACAAAAGATCTACCGCAGGCTGCGTGGGGATCACAAAAATTGGTGACATTATATTGGTGGTGGTTGGAGATTGGGATACTAAGCATCTGGATTTTTATAAGATGAATGCAGAAAGTTTGGGTAGGAGAGGAGCCACAATGGAATTAGCATATTCTCTAAATACGGAAAAAATGGATAAAACAGGATGGATAGATGAAGACTGGCTATCATACCAAAATATAAATTTTGTTATAGATACTTCCGGCAGAATTTATCTTGCTGGCATGACATCCAACGACAAAAATGAGAATGTACTAGATTTATTTAGTGTTGAGGATGTTTCTGCATTTAAGCTGAAGAAAATATATTCAATAAAATTGGATGAAAATGAAGAAACGAATTTTCGCCTTGGTTCTGGGATATTTTTGACAGATGACAATAGGATTAGCGTTTTTTCTTGTGGCAGAAACATTGAAGAAAAATCTGTTATCAATGTTTATTAGGTTTGGTTAATTACAAACAGTTTAATAGAATGGTTAAGGTTGTAATTGTTATATAAAAAAAAATATTATTATTTTCATCTATCCAAGTTCCTGATTTAGACAACTTTGCTACCCAATTTTAGATTGCACTATGAATAACATTGAGAATCAGCTATCCAATGATTTATTGTCTGGATTGTCTAAAGGCGAAATAAGCTCTTTCGAGAAAATTTATAGTCACTATTTTTATAGAGTATATCGTTTTGCCAGCAAATTTTCCCTTTCTAAAGAAGATACTGAAGAAATTGTTCAAGATGTTTTTATAAAATTATGGGAGAAAAGAAAATTAATAGATGGAAACAAATGTCTATCAGGTTTCTTATTTACCATAGCTCAAAATTTAGTATTTGATAGAATAAGAAAATTGGTAACAACAAAGAAACTATTGGAAAAAGTAAGTGCAAATGAATTGCAAATTGTCGCTGCTGAGTCCACAGATCAATTAGTGAATTTTTATGAATTATCTGAAATTATTTCAAAATTGATTGATAAGTTACCAACTAAAAGAAGAATAATTTTTAAGCTAAGTCGCGAAAATTGTCTTACATACAAAGAAATTTCTGGTATATTAAAAATATCGCAAGGTACGGTCGAAAAACAAATGAGCAAGGCTTTGCAAACCTTAAGAGTAGTGCTCAAAACTAAATACGGGATATTCATAGATCTTTCTTTATTACTTCCACTCTTTACATATTACTAAAGTCATTTCGTTTTTGTTATTGACTTTACGTCTAATATTTTTTTAAAATTATAATTTCCAAGATGGGGGTAAGCAGGCTTTTACTTCGTAGTTATATTGAAGTCTGCAAAAACATATGGATTATAATTACGATAAAGATTTTCTTCAACGATATTTGAATGATGATTGCTCAGAAGAAGAGAAACTAAATTTTTATAAATGGCTTGGTAATTCTGAGAAGATTGAAAAATCTTCCTGGGTTATAAAAATTTGGGAGGAATCAGGAAAAAGTGAAGAAATAGTTTTAGGTGCCGAGGAAAGGATATTACAAAAAGTATTAGGTGGCATCACAAACAATTCAAAATTAGCAATTGAAAAAACAAATTTTAAGCAAGTAATTTACTATCCAAAAAGTAATTTTTGGCAACTAAATCCATTACTGAGGTATGCCTCGATTATACTAGCCATTCTTATACCAATAGTTGTTTACAATTTTATTATATCTGAAAATCTTCCTCAGGAGCCAGTACAATTTACAGAAAAAGTAACACACAATGGTCAGCACTTGACATTTAGGCTTGACGATGGAACACAAGTCACATTAAATGCTAATAGTCAATTGAGATACCCACTTGAATTCAGTGACTCATCACGTGTTGTGTCTATGAAAGGCGAAGCATTTTTTGATGTAGCAAAAGATTCCAAAAGACCATTTACGGTTGTTACCGGAGCTGTTTCTACAACTGCTTTAGGGACTTCATTTAATGTTCACTTTCATAAAGAGGAGTCATTATCTGAAATCTCTTTGATAACAGGGTCAGTTAGAGTAGAAATGAAAGATAATTTTGGAAAGATAAGTGATATTCAATTGGTTCCTGGTGAACAGTTGGTTTATCAGATCGACAACGGTTCATATACAACCAAATTTTTTGACTACCTAGATATTGCAGGATGGAAAGATGGTACAATCTATTTTAAAGAATCTGGAATTAATGAAATAATTGAAAAATTAGAAGTCTGGTATGATGTCGAAATAGAGATGACTGGTAATTTAAATAGAATTAAAAAAGATAACTGGACTTATACAGGGAAGTTTGATAATCAAACACTTGAGAATGTACTTAGGGGGATAAGCTATGTAAAATATTTCTCTTTTGAGATTAATGACAAAAATGTAGAATTGATGTTTAACTAAAAAAATCGCCTATGATGAAAGAAAATGAAAACCACTAAAAGGAAACCGGAAAGCAATAATATTGGCGTATTGACACTTCCCGGCTAACCTTAAAATCAATCAATTATTTATTAATAAACAAACACAAAATTATGAAAAATGATTTACTAAGACTATTACTTATGGTCATAAAACGAACACTGTATGGTTTTTTAATCCTGGTAGTTACGTTATCAACATTGATAGCGAATGATGGATTAGCGCAGTATGATAATGTTAAAGACATCGATGTAAAAGTGAAATTGAAAGATGCGTCCTTAGAAGATGCAATCAATGCCATTGAATCAGTGACATCTTTTAAATTCACATTTGAGGAAAAGGATTTACGCACAAGAAAGGGAATAAATGTAAAATCAAAGAATCAGAAACTAGATTTGGTATTACTAAAAATTGCAGAAGATGCAAGTGTGGAATTTAAGCAAGTAAATAATAATATCCATATCAAGGCATCTGCAAAAGAAGAAGTAGTAAATTATATTAAGGTAGCTCAGGATAGAACTATTTCTGGTAATGTAACCTCCACAGATGATAATTCAGGTATTCCAGGAGTAAACGTAATTGTAAAAGGAACAAATACTGGTACTGTAACAGACGTTGAAGGAAACTATGCTTTTGAAATCCCAGAAGGAAGTATAGCATTAGTTTTTAGTTCCGTTGGCTTTGTTACTGAAGAAGTTGCCATAGGAAATCAAAGTGTAATTGACCTTGTCATGAAATCAGATATTACAGCTTTGGAGGAAATAGTTGTAATTGGGTATGGCACTCAACAAAAAGTGAACCTGACAGGTGCTGTAGGAG
>CAZDRA010000179.1:0-7359 GCA_964507705.1 uncultured Roseivirgaceae bacterium
TAAAATTTGTTTCAAAGGATCTTTTTTCAACTATCATCAAATCGAATGTGGTGGATAATTTTGGACTTATTCAAAGTGATTATGCTGAATTTGATGCCTATCTCGATCAAGTTTTAAGAGCTGATGGAATGGAAGTAAAGTATCAGGTGAAAAATATATTAAGGTCAAAGATAAGGGGTAAATCCGGTGTGGTGGTTTGCGAGATCGCTGTGCAAGTATCTTCAAAAGGCGAAATATGGAACCGGGGCACGGAGATTACAACCTTTGTATTAAAGAATTTTGACAGCGGTTGGAAGATTTTAAATTTCAATGTAGTAAGCCTAGAAGAAGAACAAAATAAAGGCACTTGTATGATCGAAGTTTTCAAAGCTTCTTCTGGAAACTATATGGTAAAAACGGTTGTACCGAAGGGAGATACATATGAATCAAACATCAATAATTTTGAGTTTAACCCGGGCAACGGAATTATCTATATCAGCCTTGATGGCAAAAACAGCTACTCTTGGGTGAAGGATGGTGACATTACCAAGATTGCCCAAGGCAACAATATGGAATCTGTCATTGGTTCTACTGTTGATGAGCACCAGGCTGTTTTGAATATCGTCAAACTCGACCTTTATAATAATAATTGTGTGAATTTTAAAAGTAAAAACTAACTCTACTATTCGCTAAAAACTTCTTCAAGTATCAAAAAGCTGGGTTATTCCAGCTTTTTTTGTTTTAAATCAAAATCAATTTTTTATTAATTTCCCGCTGTAACAGGCCTGGATCTGATGGAGGAAAACCTATTTTTATCCTGATTAAAAAATATTCGAATTATCAATTAACTACCATGAATTTTAATTTTTTGGCCTCAATAAAGTAATCTTTAGTATATTTATTTTATGACCAAGACAAGAACCCTGACCTATTTACTCATTGTCATTCTATCCTGTTTGGCATTGGCTTGTGCAGTCAATAAAGACTATTACAGCGCAAAATCAAATCTTTCGAAATCTCCAGTTACAGATATTTCACATACCATTTATTTTCTTGGGAGATCAGATGAAGTTGTACTTGAAGAATCGAAAATAGGTCAATTATTGAGCGATCAAATGTTTACTTCCGGAGTAAACTCCACCCTGCTATTGCTAGGTAATAATAGTTTGAGAAGCAGTTCAATTCGTAACGACTCTTCAGCAAAAGCCATCGAAAGAAGACAACTCTTGAGGCAGAGATATGATTTTTTTAATGAACTGAAAGGTAAATATTATGCCATATTGGGGCCTCACGAATGGGCAAATGGCACCCGAAAAGGCATGGATAATGTACGTGTTTTAGAACAGGTAATCGAACATGAACTTGGCCAGGGAAATATAATTTTACCTGCACATGGCTGTCCCGGACCAGAGGAAATAGCAATCGGTGATGATTTGATATTGCTAATGATCGACACACAGTGGTTGTTTCATGATTGGGACAAACCAAAAACAGAAGATGGTTGTGGTGTAGAAAGCAACTTGGATTTTTATGTAAATCTCGATGATGCCATCAAGCGCAATCAATCAAAGCAAATAATTGTTGCGGGCTATCATAGTCTTAAAGGAAATGGGAGGTATGGAGGCTATTTTCCGGCAAAATCACATTTAACACCATTGCCGGTATTGGGAAGTATGAAAGTACTTTACCGCTCGTGGATTGGTGGAGCGCAGGATCTATCCAACCCAAAATACAAGCAATTTATCAATACGATGAATGAGGTCATGAAACCTCATGATAATATCATTTACCTCTCCGCTCACGAAAAAACATTGGAATACCACCAAAACCAAAAAATGCATTTACTTAATAGTGGCTCCTATTCCAATGGCGTTGAAGTGGCTCAGAAAAATGCACATTTTGCTTCAGGTGATCGTGGCTATGGCCGCTTGGTTTTTACCAATAATGGGGATTGCAATTTAGAATACTGGGGAATGAAGGATGATGAAGTGATTTTGCTTTACCAAAAATTGCTATACACCAAAAACCCAGTCGATAAAAAGGAAACATTTGTTGACGATAAAACCATTGACTTTAGCGACTCGGTAATTACCACATTTGCATCCGACATGTACACCAAAAAAAGAAAACGTGCCGGTATCCTGGGAAATAATTATCGTGAAGAATGGACAACAGAGGTGCATGACATTCCGGTATTTGATATTGGAAAAGAGATGGGAGGAATGAAAATATTGAAAAAAGGTGGTGGCCAACAAACGATTTCTTTAAGACTGGAAACTAAAAACAAAAAGCAATATGTATTGAGATCAATAGAGAAGTACCCCGAGAGTGCCGTTCCCGCCGATCTGAGAAATACTTTTGCGGAAAATATTGTTACAGATCAAATTTCTGCAGCACATCCTTACGGCGCATATGCCATACCCTCCATGGCTGAAGCAGCTGGAATTTATCATACAAACCCCAGGCTTTTTTATCTCCCCGACGATCCCAGGCTGGGGATATACAGACATGCCTATGCCAATGGTTTGTTTTTGTTTGAAGAAAGACCGGCGAAAAACCGCAAGGATGTAGCAAGTTTTGGCCGATCAAAAGACATTGTCAATACATTTGAAGTATTGGAAAAGACCAGGGAAGATGGTGATCACTATGTCGATCAGGAATTTGCCTTGCGCTCGAGGTTGTTTGATATGATGATCGGTGACTGGGACAGGCACGATGATCAATGGCGCTGGGCATCCTTTAAAGATGATGATGGCTTTACATTTTACAGACCCATCCCTCGAGACCGTGATCAGGCTTTTTTCTGGTCTGATGGATGGTTGCTCAAAATAGCATCCTATAACTGGAGCATTGCCAAGTTCCAGGGATTTCATGATAAAATTAGAAATATAGATGGGCTTAGTTTTAATGGCAGATATTTTGATCGCTCATTTATCAACCAGCCCGTCAAAGCCACTTGGATAGAAACTGCCAAAGATCTCCAAAAACGCCTTACAGATGAAATAATTGAAAAGGCTGTCAGAGAATTTCCACCTGAAGTATTTAATATAAGAGGTGAAGAAATTATAAATAAACTAAAAACCAGACGTAACGACCTGGCAAAATATGCCAGTGAGTATTACGATTTTATCACAAAAGAAGTAACGGTTTTGGGGTCTGACAAGAAAGAGCATTTCTTAATTGAGCGACTTAGCGAAGAGCAAACCAAGGTTACTGTCTATCTATTAAAAACCAAATCTGAAGAAATAAAAAGAAAAACTTATGAGAGAATATTTAAAGCCTCCGAAACGGATGAAATAAGACTATTCGGGTTTGGCGAAAAAGACGTTTTTGATATTTCGGGGAGTGCTTCAAAAGGAATAATGATAAGAATAATCGGTGGAGATGGCGATGATATAATAAATGACAATTCGCAAGTGTCCGGTATGGGTAAAAAGACAGTTTTGTATGACAATAAAACAGGTACGACCATTGAAGGTAAAGGGAAAGTTAAGAACCTGACGTCTGATAAAAATCCGCTGATTAATGATTATAAACGAAAAGAATTTCAGTATAATATTACTGCTCCGATAATATATCCCGGGTACAATCCTGATGATGGCATATTTATAGGAATAGGGCTGACGTTAAAAAGGCAGGGTTTTCGGAAGTACCCATTTAAATCGAAACATACTTTTAGGGCAGATATTGCTCCCAAATCCAAGTCCTATGATTTTTCATATTCAGGGACTTTTACTGAGGTAATTGGTAAATGGAATTTTGTACTGAACGCCAACATTTTTGCGCCAAGCTATACAGATTATTTTTATGGCTATGGCAACGAAACCAAGTTTGATGAAGATAAATTTAATGTAGATCCCAGGTATTATAGTTCCAGATATGTGCAGTATATATTTTACCCGGAACTGGAGCGCAAATCGAAAAATGAACTTCATAGCTTTGCGATTGGTGGTGGGTATCAATCTGTAAATGTCAAATCAAATTTGAATGACCTGAACGCCGAGCAAGATCGATTTATCATCACCTATGCCAAATCTCTTGACTACCAGCTATTGGATGTGCAAAGGCATTTTTTAGCACTCTATGGTTCTTATACTTTTGATAATACAGACAACAGTTTTATGCCTTCTGAAGGAATAAAATGGAACGTGAGCCTCATAGGATTGAAGGATATCGACAACAAGGATATTGACGTAAACCTGCAAAGGATAAAAACAGATATCTCTTACTATTATACTTTCGGACGGTTTCTCAAATCAACTCTTGCCTTGCGTGTAGGTGGTGTGGCAAGCAACGGAGATTTTGAATTTTATCAAGCTGCCAAAAGCGGAGGCACCAACACCTTTAGAGGTGTGAGAAAGTTTAGATTTTATGGCCAGCATTCATTTTACCAAAATTCTGAGCTGAGAATAAAACTGTTAAATATCAGGAATCCGGTGGTGCCCACAACGCTGGGGATAGTACTATTCCACGACTTCGGAAGAGTATGGGTAGAAAATGATCCTTCAACAGCAACTGGAGAATCCAATAAAATGCACCGGGCTTATGGAGCAGGAATTTGGTTGGCACCATTAAATAAAATATCCTTTGGTCTCGACTATTCAAGATCAACACTTGATGAAAATGCCTTATATCTCAGAATGGGTTTTTTCTTTTAGCTGATTATCGCTCACATAATTGTAATTGACTCACAATTTATTTCTATATTGAAATTTTATTAAAGCAAGAATAAATAGATGGAAAATACACCTAATATTATAGAAATGGCAGAAAAGGCCGCCTCGGATATTATCCTTTCGCTTCCTGAAACAATGGTGTATCACAATCTAAATCATACCTGGGAGGTGGTAAAGGCAGCCAATAAAATTGGGACTTATGCCAGTCTTTCTCAGGACGAGAAGGAAATCCTTATCGTTGCAGCGTGGTTTCACGATACGGGATTTAAAACTGATTATGATTCTCATGAGAACGAAAGCATAAAATTTGCGCAAGATTTTTTAGAAAAAAGCAAATACCCCACTGAGAAAATCGAAAAGGTAGTTTCTTGTATTCAAACAACAAAAAGGGACAAAAAACCCAGTACATTGACAGAGCGTGTATTGAACGATGCCGATTTCATTCACCTCTCTAAAAAGACTTATTTCGACAAACTGCTTTTATTAAAAAGTGAATTGGAGCGAGTTCAGGGTAAGAAACTCGCTGACATGGATTGGTTTAAGGATAATCTTCGATTTCTGAAATCACACCAATTTTATACAGAATTTGGGAAAACTATCTTAAACCCCAAGGTTGAAAAAAATATTGAAAGACAGACTGCCATGCTCAAAAAGCTAGACCGACAGCAAGATGAGATTATTGGAAAAGATCTTGAACTCGATCCGGATAAATTAAAGGAATTAAAAAAGAAGCTTAAAAAAGTTGAGGGGCGTCCGGATCGTGGCATAGAAACCATGTTTCGACTAACATCGCGAAATCACTTGCAATTGAGTGCGATGGCCGACAACAAAGCCAATATTTTAATTTCGGTAAATTCTATTATTATTTCAATTATCATTAGTGGACTTATAAAAACGCTTGACAATCATCCGCACCTGGTTATTCCCACCTACATGATTCTGGTGGTAAATGTAGTCACTATTGTTTTTGCCATATTGGCCTTGCGACCAAATGTCACCAAAGGAAAATTTACCAGAAAAGACATAGAAAAAAAGAATACCAACCTTTTGTTCTTTGGCAACTTTCATGGCATGACTCGCGACGATTACAAATGGGGAATGGTAGAGATGATGAATGATTCTAATTATTTGTATTCGAGCCTGATTGACGACATTTATTTCCTGGGAAAAGTCCTTGGAAAAAAGTATAGATTATTACGATTCTCTTATAATATCTTTATGTATGGGATCATTATTGCCGTAATGGCTTATGTCGTAGCCAACATCATATACATCAGTACGCTCTCAATTTAGAGGCTTGAAAAAAGACATATTAGCAATGAGAGAAGGCCTACAAACTGTATTGTTTATTTCAAACTTTTTATTGTTAACAGCACTTTAGATACGATCGGTTTGATGACCGCTATTGATGAGATTGACATTTAATAGAAAATAAAAATTGAAAAAGAATTTAAAGAGGCATTAAGCCTACTCCCATCATCAGAAAAGGACAAACTTATTCTTCGATTGCTCAAGAAAGATTTGCAATTGTGGCCAAACGCTTGCATTTTGAATTGTTAGACGATCATTGGAATGCCATACGGCTTCCAATATCATAAACAAGTGACAGATTCTTACAGCTATTCGTTGTAGAGCATATCATTCTTATTGCGTTCTTGATATTCCAACTTAGCGCCTAGTTTTAGTGTCTAATGAGTAAATATGATAGAGTAATGAAAAAATACATTTTACTATTATTGTTGATCTCTTGTAATGAGGAAATTATTAGTGACAATAGCTGCAATGTCGAGAATCCAGCTTCCGACTTGAATTGGATAAGTACTCAGATTCAAGACCTTGAGCAAAATTTGGACACGACATCTCAATATTTTTATTTGACTCAAGCAATGTTTAATAATGAAACTGTGTTTGTCTTTGGAAACTGTTGTCCATTTTGCAATACAATATCGGTTGTTCAAAGCTGTAACGGACAAGTTATTGGCGTGCTTGGTACTGACATTGGTTTGGATGAACTAAATGACACCAAGGTTATTTGGAAACATCCAGATTCTACGTGTATGGATTGACGGAAAATGTGGATAACATACGCTCTACAATCGAGTAGACGGCTGACGGTCAAGTGACCGCCAGTGCGCCCCTGCCTTGCACGGCAGGCAGGTCTCACATTTATCCGCCGAAATGTAATGAGAGGAGGACCACCAGATCCTTCCTTCGTCAGGACAGGCTAAGCGGTTCTCGCTACCGGCAGATTCTCCGAACCTGTGAAGATAATGACAAACAGTATTCCATCCGTATTATTTACTCCAAATATCCAACTACCCTCCTATTCTGCATATTGAAGAACACAGGAATACGTACAACTCTTGAGAGTATAATAAATTCACATTCGCACTGGATTTATAAAGATATTTGAGCCTTTCTACCGGCTCGTTGTATTTGCATTCCGACCGTCATGGGAAGCGTCGTTTGTACTCACATCCATTTCTTATGGTATCATTTTTTGCAAATCAAACGGACAAAGTCCTGACAAACATAGTAGTCACTGGTTTGGAGAACTTGCGACAGGGAACTATTGATTGGCAGGGATAAGTATGCCTGATCAAAGCTGAAAATATATTTTCACACATGAAAGAAACAAATACAAAAAAATAATCCAAGTAAAACCAAGTGACACACCTCAATTGGTCACGTTTTGGCAAAGTCG
>CAZDRA010000180.1:0-7173 GCA_964507705.1 uncultured Roseivirgaceae bacterium
CAAACTTTGGTAAATGCCGAACGGTACATTACTGAAGAACTCAAGATATATGAGGAAAAAATCCTGGGTGCTGAAGATAAAATTCATGTAATTGAGCAACGGATTTTTAACGAATTGGTTCAGAGTGCCGCAGATTTTGTTGGCGTAATACAACAAAACGCCAGGGCAATTGCTGCAATTGATTGCCTACTTTCATTTGCAGATCAGGCTGTCGAACACAATTACATCAAGCCAAAAGTTATCGAAGGCAGAATGTTGGATATAAAGGAAGGACGACATCCTGTTATTGAACAACAACTTCCGCCGGGAGAAGAATATGTACCCAACGATGTATTTCTTGACAATGATTCTCAACAGATCATGATTATTACTGGGCCAAATATGGCTGGAAAATCAGCCCTTTTGCGTCAGGTAGCACTTATTACGCTTATGGCACAGATTGGTTCATTTGTTCCGGCTTCATTGGCAACAATCGGAATAATTGATAAAATATTTACACGCGTTGGTGCTTCAGACAATATTGCTAAAGGCGAATCGACCTTTATGGTAGAAATGACCGAAACCGCCAGTATCTTAAATAACTTGAGCGACAGAAGCTTGATATTGATGGATGAAATTGGCAGAGGCACAAGCACTTACGATGGAATTTCTATCGCATGGTCAATCGTGGAGTTTCTTCATAATAACCCAAAATGCAGAGCTAAAACGCTGTTTGCTACACATTATCATGAACTTAACCAACTCACCAATGATTTTCCAAGGATTAGAAATTTTAATGTTTCGGTAAAAGAGTCAGGAGAAAAAATTATTTTTCTTAGAAAATTAAAAGAAGGCGGCAGTGAGCATAGTTTTGGTATTCATGTGGCGCAAATGGCTGGGATGCCCAACCCGATTGTAATTCGAGCGAATGAAATAATGCACCATCTCGAAAAAGAAAAAATCAGTAAGCATTCAGACAAAAAAATGGAGAATATTCCCAGACTTGCCGGCAAGCAGGCTAATGGAAATTTTCAGTTGAGCATGTTTGAGGCAGACCCAAGGATGGAGGAAGTACGAGGTCAATTGAGTAAAATAGATGTTAACACAATTTCACCAATTGAAGCGCTACTGAAAATTAATGAAATGAAAAGCATTTTAAAGGGCGAAATTTAACCTGACTTCATTCTGTTCTCATAGGTTTGCGTCAATGTGATTATTTCAACTCAGCAGACAGGGTTCATATACCTGAGCTTTTCTTAGATTCTTTAGAAGGTCAATTTCATCGTTCATTTCCTTGCTTTTTTTATTTTTGCATAAAATATATATATATGATTATTGTTACCGGAGCTGCTGGGTTTATTGGAAGCTGCCTTATTGGGAGATTAAATGAAGAGAATTTCAACTCAATAATCGCAGTGGATAAGTTTGATAATATTGAAAAGAATAAAAATTTAGCCGGAAAGAAAATTTTGGCATCAGTCGATAGGGATAATTTTCTCTCATGGTTAGATGAAAATTATGAAGAAGTGGAACTTATATTTCACATTGGCGCAAGAACCGGCACAGCAGAATTTGACAAGGATTTATTGTGGCGGCTCAATACAGATTATACAAAAAAAGTATGGGGAAAATGTATTAATTATCAAATCCCATTAGTATATGCGTCATCAGCTGCTACGTATGGTATTGGGGAATGGGGATACAATGACGATGAAGATCAAATAGCCAGGCTACGACCGCTCAATCCATATGGGCAATCAAAAAATGAATTTGATAAATGGGCAATTAACCAGCAACAATCACCATATTTTTGGGCTGGATTAAAATTTTTTAATGTGTACGGGCCAAATGAGTATCACAAAGATCGAATGGCATCTGTGGTTATGCATGCTTTCAATCAAATCAAGAAAACGGGAGCAATGAAGCTCTTCAGGTCTCATAACCCTAACTATAAAGATGGGGAACAACTGAGGGATTTTATATATGTAAAAGATGTTGTAGAAACTTGTATGTTTCTCATGCATCACCGAAAAAATTCCGGTATTTACAATCTCGGGTCAGGACAAGCCAGGTCATTTCTGGATCTTACCAAAGCAGTATTCAAAGCATTAAATATCCCTGCCTCGCCTGAAGGTGGGCATGAAAATATTTCTTTCATTGACACACCGATAGATATCAGAGATAAATACCAGTATTTTACTGAAGCTAATATGGATAAAATAAGATCCATTGGATTTGATCATGAATTTCACTCGCTTGAAGAAGGAGTGGAAGATTATGTATTGAACTACCTTACAGAAGGAAAATACTATTGATCTGTCTTATGGTTAATTTTCAGTTTCTCCAAATTCAAAATATTCTTCTTCCAACTCTGGCACCTCTTCTTTTTGTGAAGGGGTTTTATTTTTAATTTTTTTCCATTCCTGTCCCTCATCGCGAAAATCACTTTTTATATTTTCGATTAGTGCTTTTGAATCATATGAGATAGAATAATCGGAAGTATTTCCAGTTATTTTCAACAACAAGCTCATTCCCTCTCTTGCACTTTTATTGTAACCTTTCTTTTTTGATATTCTTACAAAGCTTTTCAAAGGAACACGTAAATGATAATCAATATCCCTATCAAAGGTATGGGTGCCACTAACTAATATATTGGATATATTGGAACGAATTTCCATCTCGGGCAAAAAAATTGTCCGATTCTTAATTCTTATTTCGTTTGTAATGTTCGAAAAACGCATATTAGCAAGGCTTTCTTCTTCCACAAATTTTGATAATTCCATCATGGGTTCAAAATTATTCAATTCTCCATTTGAGATAGTTGTCTGAATATTTGCCACCATAGATTCATCATTTAGAACAAGGTTTTTATTGAAATTCATGTATAGATTTATTTCTGCGTTCAATTGACCTTTCAGGTTTTCGTCAATTAACCAACCCTGATTAAAATTTTTGAAAACATAAAAAATGCTATCGACATTTATGCCCGAAAGATTGGCTTCCGAAATAGTTTCGATCTGATTTTCTCTCTTGCTATTAACTGATCCACTGATATTTATTTTTCCACCCATTGAGGACAAATACACATTTTTTAATATTGCAATTTGCTGCTTAATTTCTATTTGCCCTTTTATATCTCTACCATAAAATCTTTTAAAATTTAAACGATCAATCTCGCAATTGAAATCGAGAGATATTTTTGGAGAAATTTTAAATTCATAGGTAGTATTTTTAGTGGTATCACGTGAAGCAAAATTACTTTTCAGTAACTCATCAAAATCGATATGATGAGAATACAAGTCTGCTTGCATTTTATATATTTTGTCTTTTGATAATAAGATATCCGACAAATCTTTTATATATCCATTTAACCGAAAATCGCTATTTCCAACATTTCCTGAGAGATTGTTGATGGCAAGATCGTTGTTTTTCATCATCAGTATTCCACTGATTTTATTGAAGGGTAATTTTTCTCCGCTAAGCACAAAGCTTAAATTTTTTAACTCAATCTCACCGTTGGCCTCAATATTTTCAGACAACTTTGGATTATTCAGTTTACCCTTTAAGTGAATATCCATCTTAATATTCCCAAAGGCAGTTTTTACATATTTTCCTGGAAATAAGAGTAATAATGTATTAACATCAGCTTCTCCCTTTAGGATGAGGTCAATCCTGTAGTCTTGGAAATTTTGTAAAGTCATACTACCTTCCAATACTTTATCTTCAAGCTTGCACGAAAAATTATTCAAACTCAATTTATAATTAGTTGACTTGTTGATTTTACTTGTCGCAAAATGTCCAATGAAATTGACATTCTTAATTTGTTTTTTAAATTTTCTATGGAAGAATGATGCATTTTTAGCGCCAAAATCTACAGTAATTTGAGGGTTGGAATTATCACCATAATAACCATTGATATTACTGGAAAAATATACTGCCCCCTTGCTGTTATATGCTTTTAAATACTTCGAAAGATCATTGGATAAAAGAGAATTAATTGATTGAAATGTAGTATTGACGCCCTTGACAGCTAAGTTGATTTTTCGATTTATAACATCTATTTCACCTGTCACATCAAATTCTCCCTTATCAACTTTTATGTTACCGGAATGGAATTCATAAACCCTGTTTTTTAGATCCAAATCAAATTCGGTGTCAATCTCAATCACTTTATTATTAAAAAATTTTCTATTACCAACTTTTATTTCATCAGTTACCAAATCTCCACTCACTGATAACTTCAACATTTTATCTGCCTGCTTCAATTGTGCTTTAGCATTTTTTATAAACATGGCGACATGATATCCTGATTTTTGATCCAAAAAGTCGATGTTCAGTTTATACCCGGTAATATTTTGAAGGGAAAATTTTGAACCCTTGGAAGTAGAATCTATTTCATAAAAAAGATAATTTGGTATGCCATTTTTATCTATTAAAATTTTCACCTCTGCATCAGATAAATGCAGTCCATTTATTTCATAATTTTTATTTATGATATCAATAAGACTAAATGAAACGCTAATTTTTTTTGCTTTACCAAGAACTCCCAGATTATCATTGCTACTTTCCATGATTGTCACATCCTTGAGGTTGACAGATATATTTGGAAAGTGACTAAATATAGAAACATCGATTTCACCTACATCAATTGGTGTTTTTATATGTTTATTTGCCTCGTCCAAAAAATATGAGATGATCTCATCCTTATAAATAGTAGAAAATATTGCTCCGACACCAATGAGCATAGCGAAAGTCAATGTCACTCCAATAAGTACTTTCCTAAAAATATTTTTACTATTCATTATTCTTCCACTAACATAATTTAAGGAACAAAATTTTGCTATCGCAAAGAAAAGCAATTATCAATCCAATCGTATTTTAAATATGAAAATGTACCAAGGTAGTCACATTTAAAAACGACACTTGATCCTGAAATAAGGCAGCTTATAATTGGCAGGCCAACCTACGATAAGCAGGCATGTTTGCCCTGCCTACCGGACAGGCAGGCGACAAAGCCAAGTTCGGCATGACCGTAAAGTTTAAAAGCGATTTCCCTGAATATTGCTCTAAAAGAATTTGCTATATTGGAAATCTATTTTACCTTTGCATTCCGAATTTGAGGAGGCGATAGTTGCCTTTATCTCATTCAGGGGCTCTTAGCTCAGTTGGTTCAGAGCACCTGCCTTACAAGCAGGGGGTCACTGGTTCGAATCCAGTAGGGCCCACATTGATAATCAAGCACTTACGAAGAAATTTGTAAGTGTTTTTTTTGTTTTAGAAAATGCAGGGAATGTAAAATACGTGAGTTTGCTGTCAATAAATTGTGGGACTATGAGTAAACCGATTATTATGCCTGCCTTTTGCGCAGGTGGGCTTGCCTTTTATAATATCTCATTTTCCAACTGATTATCTGATTAACATAATTCAACAATTACTAGTTTAAAGTCCTTGTTAAAAATTCTTCTTTCTCTTTTTATATTACTTTAATTTAACATTTTGCGCTTGACTTACTGCCCAATAAAATATAGCAGGTACACTTTTGCATGTTTTTTTCTGTAATAGATTTGTCCATTTTATAAATTTACAAATATCAATTATACTTCCATTACCTGAAAATTAATCCTGGCATTTAGTGCATTAGCCAAGCGATTAATAGTTTGTAGTGTTAGATTGAATTTTCCATTTTCTATTTTAGAAATTTGAGTTTTGTCCATCCCCAATTTATCAGCCAATTGTGTTTGAGTCATGTGTTGTTTTTTCCGTAATTCTTTTAGACGACTGGCCAGTATATCGACCTTAAGCTCATTTTCAAACTGCTCTCTTTCCGGTGTGCCTGCATTGCCTACTATTTCATTTAGTAGCTGCTCATGTGATATCGTTTTCATTGTCGTAAATGTTTAATTCTTATTTGTTCTGCCTTTTCAATTTCTTTAGTCGGGGTTTTTTGGGTTTTCTTTACAATGCCATTTGTACAGATGACCAGTGCATTTTTTTTGGTATCCCAAAAGGCAAACAATCTGTATTGAATGCCCGAAACCTTTGCTCTAAACTCCCAAATTTTGGTACCCCTCAGCTTTTTAAAAATTGAGGGATCGTTTATACCTTGAGCTTTTGAAATATTATAAAGTAATTTGGTAGCTGCTTTTCTATCTATATGTCGAATAAAACAGGTAGCCTCCTCTAAATATTTTACTGTAAAGTTTCCCACTACGCAAATTTAACAAAAATAATAATAAGTTGAATTATATTGCAATGCAAACACATTGTTTCCCTATCCTAAAAACCGAATTGTTGCTAAGTTTTTTAAAGAAAGTGGTTAGATAGATGAGTTGGGGCTGGAATAAGAAATACCTATAATTATAACTGGCCCTAATTATGAAAAAGCTCCCACCCTATCGGAAAACATCTCTACCATTTCTTTTGATTGTGTCGGATAGTTTGCGATGGTGATTCGAAGTTTATTTGCAACCCTGTGCGAAGCTACTACAAATCCCATACTAGCAATGTTGTTATACAATCCATCCTCACATTCCGCCATGATCATGGTTTTAGATCTGCTACTTCTGTCAACAATGGGTTTCAAGTATTGGTTATTCCCAATCATCAGATTTAATACAACTGCTTTGTAATTTGATTCTCTCAATAGCAATTCGCTACCCTTTTCGGCATAATCAGATAGAACATTGCAAAGAAGATAGGCATCCCTAATAAATTCTTTTTCATGTTGATCCTGAATTATATCCTGAAAACCCAGGGATTTATCTTTTGAAAACACAACTGCAAAACTCGTTGATATTCCCAGGCTTGCATTTGGATCAATCAGGATCATATCGAAGTTTGACTTGTCAATTTCAACTTGTGGAAAAGAATAAGACATATCCAATAAAACTTTCCGGCTTTCAATGATTTGGAAATCAACAGCATTATCCAATCCCGTAGCAGGATCATCTTTGACAATCTCCTCTTCTACTAGATTCATCAAAAGATGTTTATTTTCCAGGCGGCATATATTAAAATTAAATCCCGATGGAATTTTAAACAAATTTCTTAGATGTGCTTCTGATTGCTCAAAATAATCTATGGAGTTTTTATGAACTTTTGGGTCAAATGATTTCACATGATCATTGACTGTAAAATACGGAGCACCCGGATTTGGCTTAAAATTTATTTTGAATTTCATTCAATATGAATAAT
>CAZDRA010000181.1:0-6984 GCA_964507705.1 uncultured Roseivirgaceae bacterium
ATTATTTTTATAACTCATAAGAAAATGAAGAATAGCAAAATTCTCATTTTATAATTCCGCTGTAAAAGATCCAATAAAAACTAAATTTGCAGGGCCAATCAGGTAAATATTTGTAAAGCTATTGTTGTCTCCTTTTTCAAAACTAATTTGTAAATTCCCACCAAGTGTTATGACGTCTATTGGGGAATTGGAACCTTTTAATCCTTGTATCAATGCGGCAGCTGTAACACCTGTTCCACAAGAAAGCGTTTCATCTTCAACACCTCTTTCATAAGTTCGCACAAATATTTGATTATTAGAAATTGACTCAACAAAATTCACATTTGTACCTTCAGCAAAATACGGAGCACCCTTTCTTATGCTTCTACCTTGACTAAATACGTTATAACTTTTAATATTTTCGACATAGCAAACATGATGAGGAGAACCAGTATGTAGATAAAAATGATTTTTATGAGCCTCAACATCAACAACATTAGGCATTTTTATATGTACAAGATTATATTCAATTTTCGCTTCCAGAATCCCTTCTACCGTCATAAAGGAACAATAATTGGGAATAATTTTTAACTGATGCGCAAATTGTACTGCGCATCTGCTTCCGTTGCCACATAAAGTAGTTAAATGTCCATCCGCATTAAAATACACCATTTCAAAATCCGCTTGAGGGTGATTCCTGATCAAAATTAGCCCATCAGCACCAATACCAAACTTACGATGACACAGGTGAGTGATCAATTTATTGTTATCAAGATTAAATTGTTCGGATCTGTCATCAATCATTATAAAATCGTTGCCTGTACCTTGGTATTTTTGAAAGTCAATAGTATACATCATGAAATGTTAATTGATAACTAAACACAAATTATAATTAAAATAGCAATTTGAATTACAAAAGTCTTCTTCTAAACAAAAAAAGCCAACCCATAGGGTCAGCTTTAGTATATTTTTTATAATAGTGCCTACCGGGTTAATTTTTCTTTGATCCTGGCAGATTTCCCTTTTCTTCCTCTAAGATAAAATATTCGAGCTCTTCTAACTTTGCCTTTCCTGATAATTTTTATAGTATCAATACTTGGGGAAGCGATTGGAAAAATTCTTTCAAGTCCTATTCCATTTGAAATTTTTCTAACAGTAAATGTTTCACCGTTTGATCCTTCATTTCTTTTTTGGATAACAGTGCCTTGGAAATTTTGAACTCTTTCCTTGTTTCCTTCTTTTATTTTAACCGCTACATTTATGGTGTCTCCAGCCTTAAAATCAGGAAATGAAGCCTTCCTTTCCTTGTATTCTTGCTCAAATTCTCTTATTAATTGATCACTCATAAGTCCTATATTTTGTTGCTTCTGCAAAATGGATTGCAAATATAGAAAATTTCTATTTAAATGCTTAACCCTATTGGTAAATTAATTGTTGAATTTAATCAATCAATTTAGGAAAATAATATCAATATGACGGGCAGAACTTTTATTTCTGATTAATTCAACAAGAAGTGTCATTCTATTTAAATTAGCATCGGCTACAATATTATCTCATGAAATGACATCCTTTCTTTATATAGCCTGAAATTGTAACTTAAAGTCATTGAGTAACAACAGTTCGTATGCTCTCCGGATACCTTATTACGAAGTTCATAAACAAGAAATAAATCAAAGCTTTCTAATTTAATTATAGTGTTCTCAGATTGACAGAACATAATGCTGCTTTTGTAGTTTTTTATTAAAAAATAGTAGCCCGTTATTTAAAAATTCTATGCTGATTGATACATGCTGATCTGATATAATTTTCTTCCAACCCTTATACATTTCTACTGACCAACGAATATCATCAATCACCAATATTCCAGTTTCGTTCATCTTTAGTTTTAGTATATTGAAATACCTCATAAGGGCTTCTTGCGTATGATTAGCGTCTATTATTGCCATATCAATTTTATCAAATGGCTCAACTATTTTTGAAAAAGTATCATCAATATTTCCTGGGATTATCTGGATATTATTACATTTTAATTTTGTGAAAAGTTCTTGCGATTTTTTTATCAAGCTCTCATTACCCTCAAAAGTATATATGTTACAATCGACCTTTGCTTTTGCGAGATAAGCTGTTGCAATTCCAAGGGATGTACCGAGTTCAATGCTTACTTTTGGTTGGATAATTCTAACTAATTCATGCAACATTAAACAATCCTTTTTAGAACTAATTCCATGTTTTGCGATTGAAGCAATGGTCTTGGCCTTCACTCTGCTCCCAGCACCAAGGCTCATTTCATCTACAACGGAATTATCTTTCAATAATAATTCTCGCCATAATTCTATTTCCTGAATACTTTTTTTATTATTTAACCCATCAATCAATTCAGAATAAAATTGATAAATAAATGGCGCTTGCAGAGCATGCATGTCGGTGACTCTTAAAAAATAATCGAAGTAAAGTGGGATCGTTTTTAGTAACTGAATTGGTAACAAAGGCTAATTGAGTTTGTATGGAACAATCATGGTGAATTCTGGTATTTTCACCTCAAATCTTTTTCCATCCATTATCCTTTTCATTGTATAGCTACCATGCATTTTTCCTATACCAGATTTTAGATTACAACCCGAAACATAATTATGGATTTCCCCTGGCTCCAATACCGGTTGTTGCCCGACCACGCCCTCGCCTTCAATTTCTTTCAGGCTTCGGTTTGCATCGTGAATATACCAATGGCGATTGAGGAGTTGGATCGTTTGATCACTCAGATTTTCGATCGTAATACCGTAGGTAAATACATAATGAAACTGTGTCGGACTTGAGTAAGCCGGTTGGTATTCTATCTCCACACTAATCCTGATTCCCCTGGTCGTTGCCGTTACCATACCTTAAATTTTATTGTGAAAGATAAGAAATAAATAAATGGAATTAAAACGAGATAGTCTCAAAGTAATGTCAGAAAATTATTAAATATTTCAGTGTTTGATATATCTGTCATATCATTTGATAAATGATAAACGATTAAGAAAAACACAATATATTTGACCTCAAGTCTGAGTATTTAGGCCTCTTTTTTGACTTGGTAAATAATTATCCATTTATTTACAATCAAATACAAAAAATGCTTATGGATGTAAATATTGCTGAATCCTGGAAAATAAAGTTGGCGGCGGAATTTGAAAAAGAATACTTCAAAGATCTGGTAAAGTTTGTGAAAACTGAATACGAAAATCATAAAGTTTTCCCAAAAGGTGGGCAAATATTCAGTGCCTTTGATCATTGTAATTTTGACAATCTCAAGGTAGTTATCATTGGTCAGGATCCATATCATGGAGAAGGCCAAGCCAATGGGCTATGCTTTTCTGTTAATGATGATATAGTCGTCCCCCCATCATTGGTAAATATTTTTAAAGAGATCAATAAAGATATTGGAAAAGATATTCCGAGTTCCGGAAATTTAGAAAGATGGGCCAGCCAGGGTGTTTTACTGTTAAATGCGACCTTGACTGTACGGGCAAAAAGTCCGGGGTCACATCAGAAAAAAGGTTGGGAGTTATTTACGGATGCTGTAATACGCATCATCTCGGAACAAAAGGAAGGGGTGGTTTTTTTGCTTTGGGGAGCATATGCCAAACGAAAAGGTGAAATAATTAATGCTGAAAAACACTACATATTATCTTCTGCCCATCCATCTCCTTTTGCTGCCAACAGAGGATTTTTTGGAAATAAGCACTTTAGTCAGGTCAATGCATATCTTGAAAAAAGAAGCTTGTCATCTATCAATTGGTAATAAACAACTATGCTTTTTATGTAAATGATTCAACACCTATACTTAGGTGAAAAATTAAAATGGCAACTCCATATGCACAATTTTTCCAGATTTTTTCTCTTTTAAAATTACCTTTACCGTGCCATTTGGAAGGTGCTCCTCCTTGATCAGGTAATGATTTTCATCATAATCTTTCAGGACTTTTATTTTTGTTGTATCGGTTTTTCCTCTCCAAATTTCCAGTTTTATTGGTTCCCATTTTTTTGATTTCGCAGAGGTATAACAAGCATCAATAATTGCATTTACTACATACCCATCATAAAAACTCTCCATGGGCTTTTTATCTGCATCTATGCATTCAAACATATCATGAAACATATTGTCGTACCCAAGCGCGCCTACCTCATCACCAACAGGAAAAAGCCATCCTTTATCAGTTTCAGCTTTCTCCGCAACATAGTCTCCTTCCCCAACAGCGGTAAACATTTCAAAACCTGTCCTTAGAAAATGATCCATTCTGATTGTACCTTCAACACCGCTCACTTCATCTCGTAAATCCATTCCTCCTCTAAAATTCCAGCTTACCTCAAATTGGCCAATAGCACCATTTTCATATTTCACCAAACCAATACCGTGATCTTCTGCTTCTATGGGTTTTACCTGGGTATCTGCCCAACACATTACTTCAACAGGTCTAATATCTTTTCCGATAAAATTTCTTGCTATTTCAATACAATGGCAACCCATATCTATAATAGCTCCGCCACCAGACAATTCTTTATTCCAAAACCAATCGCTATGTGGGCCCGGATGTGTTTCTCTTGAGCGAACCCAAAGTATATCGCCTAGTGCCCCATTTCTTACCGAATTCATGGCCTTCAATGTTTTGTGTGTGTAAACAAGGTCTTCGAGATACCCATTAAATACACCGGCTTTTTCGACTGCCTCCAACATTTCTTTTGCCTCGGCAGCAGTCCTTCCTAAAGGCTTGGTACACAAAATAGCCTTTCCTGCTTTTGCACCTACTTTTACAGCATCAAGGTGCAGGTTGTTTGGCAAACCAACAATAATGGTATCAACATCCGGATGGTTGACAGCTTCTGTTAGATTATCCGTATGATGAGGGATATTCCATTTTTCAGCAAATTTTTCTGCCCTATCCAAAGACCTGGAATAAGACATAACTACTCTATCTCCACTTCTCTGGCCATGCAAAGTGTTTGTGTAAAAATCGCTGATAAACCCTGTGCCAAGCATGGCAATATTTTTATTTTTCATGGTAGGTATTTGAAACTAAATCGAATCTACTAATTTAAGAGATTGATTTTAAATCACTGAATTATCAAGTAATTAAATATCTATCTCAAACAGTTATCTTTATTTTATGTGAAGATCATAAAATAGAATTGTGAAACAATTATAAAGCTTTAAAATGTCGAATAGCGAAAATTCTATTATAGAAAAATTACAATAAGCCACTAAAAATAAATTCATGTTTTAGCTAAAAACTTATGATTATATCATTATAAAAGAGAAAAATATTATAATCGAATGATTTGAGTAATAGTGAGAATAATATAGCTAAAGTATTGGGTTTTATATAAAGTAAAATAGAGGAGAGGTATTTGGGTTTAAAAGAGATTATAAGTGTCGTACTTGCGTTCAAATGGCAATTAGCCTTCTGTTCGAATAGCCATTCCCTGCACATAGTATTGGTTGACTGCGGCTTGATTATTTGTCACATTTTGAACGTCTATTTTAAATTCTCGGGTTGTTTCCTTCTTATTTCTCCTGATGACAATAGAAAAATTCATTATGAAAATGTCACTTGATCTTGCAGAAAGCGGTTTGATGAGTTCTTACGTCAGCCTTAGGGTAAGACATAAAGAGCTGCAATATTATTACAGCCGGATACTCAGAGTAGGGATAGCCTTCCTCTTTGACAAACCTGTGAAAGAGAGCGTTTAATTACCCCAGGCAGCATAGGCTATAGTATTAATGCCATCAACAAAATGTTTGTATTTATATTTTTTGAGTAGCATGGTACATGCAGTTAGATCCTCCTTGGAAAAATGTTCATGTTCAAATAAGATTACTTTTGGCTTGATTAAATTCAGGTCAATTGATTTAATTATCTCAAAATCATAGCCTTCTGTGTCCAATATTAATATATCAAAATCCCAGTAGTTGTATTTTTCGATGATTTTATTTAAAGTAGAAACGCGTACTTCTGCCGATTTTATCTTTAAATTGTCTCTATCTCTGATAAAATTTATAACATGCTCTCGATTGAAAGAACTTATTGCTTTTAATATATTATAGTTCTTTTCAAGACCTGATAGATTAGAAATATAATAGATTTTTTTGTTGCCGATTTGGTTTGAAATAGCACAGTTTTCAAAATGTAATGATTGCTTTTTAAGTTTTTTGTAATTTCTTTTTAGCTCATTAAAATAAGGTTGAAGTGGTTCTATTAGTATTCCATTCCAATGATCATTTTTTACGAATTTAAATATTGGATCAAATGAAACTCCATCATTTGCGCCGATTTGAATAAATTTTATTGATTTATTTTGTTTGGAAAATTCCATTAAAAATTTATCTATTGGATCTGGAAAATATTTCCATAAAAAACGAGTATATAATTTATCCCTAATGCTTGATTCAATAGGGAAAAAGTAATTGTATATATTCAGACTAATATTTTTTAAATGTGCCATTGATTTACCTATTTTATGTAGAAGGGTTTACAATTGTTTGTATTATTTCATGATCATGTGATAAAAATAATATAACTTTTAGGTAAAGCAGAGTTTATCTTTTTTCAGGATTTTAAATAATACAGAAACCGCAAGAGGAAAATATATTAAGCAAATATTTTATTTTGGAAATATTGGCATCCGACTAAATTGAAATTTGCCGAAAAACCTTCTTTCCTGTTTAAATTAAAGCGGTTTTTCTTCCCAATTGTTGTTGGGATCAAAAACACTCTCCTCAAATGAATTATTTCCTCCTGATTTAGGACGGGACGGGAGAAAGGAATTCTACTCGGATGCCAGTATTTTGGAATAAAAAAATCATGATTATATCATTATAAGAGAGAAAAATATTATAAATTATAATCGAATGATTTGAGATGGAATATTTCTTGGATTTTGTAAATGATTTTATAAAACTATAAACCTTAAAAAATGCCAAAGATTGGAACATTAGATTTTACCGGTATTTCAGGTCATAAATATACA
>CAZDRA010000182.1:0-6965 GCA_964507705.1 uncultured Roseivirgaceae bacterium
GTATTCCCAAAGTTTTCACCGGCTTTATAACCCCTTATTTTTGGAGTCCATCCTGAAAGGTCTTTCCCATTGAAAAGAGGAATCCACTCGTCTTTTGTTTTTTGAGCACATCCGTTAAAAATGGAAATTAAAAATATGGCAACAACGAAGTATTGAACAGGTTTAGGCATTTAATTTTGATTTAAGGTAAGTAAAATAAAGGGCTTAAAATTACGATTATAATGATTTATTCAAATTTATTTGCCATCTTAAATTCCGCTTTATTAAAATTAATATGTCAGCTTTTACCAAGCTTTTAAACAATGCTTGAAAATAGCTGGTTTTAATTTTCATGTAATTAATCAATTAATTATGGATAACATTTCTAAAAACATCTTCAATTTCCTTCAGGATCTAAAACAAAATAATAATCGAGATTGGTTTCTTGCCAATAAACCACGATTTGATGAAATTAAAAGTGAGTTTGAAGCATTTATTGACTCGTTGATTAGTAGCATTTCTAAATTTGACAATAGTATTTCTCATCACAGCGCCAAAAATTGCATATTTCGCATTTATAGAGACGTCCGTTTTTCTAAAGACAAATCACCTTACAAAACTCACCTTGGAGCACACATATCTGCAGCAGCAAAAAAATCAGATATTCATTCCAAAGCAGGGTATTATATTCATATTGAGCCGGAAGGTTCAATGTTGGCAGGTGGAGCATACTTACCTCAAGGCCCATGGATCAAGGCAATTCGGCAAGAGATACACTATAATGCTAGTGATTTGAAGAAGATATTGAATAACGAAAAATTTAAAAAATATTTTGGGGAACTGGAGGGAGAAAAACTTAAAAGAGCTCCAAAAGGATATGAACCGGATCACCCGGAAATTGAGCTGCTTAGATTTAAAAGTTTTCTGGCGGTAAATAAATGTGCTGACAAAATCGTGATGGGCAACAAATTTCTTGGACATTGCTCCGACGTTTTCAAGACTTTGCACCCGTTTGACCAATTTTTAAACAGATCAATGGATTAACCTTTTCAATTTATCCATAGTGATCGTATCCTCTATACAACTATAATTTTTTGCCGGGAATTTTGGAACAATGCGAATTATGGTTTGTTTTTTTTATCCATAAAGGAATCAAAACATTGAATATTGTTTTTTAATATGGCTGATCAGCATAACCTGCAATAAATTTATCACCATCAAAAGTTATTTTATTCAGGTAGGGAAATTTAATTTTCATTTCTTGCCTGGTCATCACCGGAAAATTATAATTAGAATTTAGATATTTAATCGTATCTTTTCCTTTCAATTTCGTTCTTTCTTCAACGAATTTTAAATGATCCTCCAATCTGCTCACAATGATATTACTTAATAATTCTTCTTTGTTGAGCAGGTTTTTTCCTATTATGTCGGATAAGGTATCATCAATCTCAAAGCCCATGCTATTTCTATTCAAAGCCATGGCGGCAAGTGTAGTGGTACCGGTGCCCATAAATGGATCTAATACCATGTCACCTTGTGCAGAAAACATATTTATCAATCTATAAGGAAGTTGAAACGGGTATGCCGCGCTTCTCTCACGTGTTTTCTTGTCAAATAATTTTTGAGTTGCACCTTTCATATCCCACAAATCAGAAAACCAGATATTTCGTTCTTCCCAAAAATATGAGCTGTGCTGCCTGTTTTCTTTTTCAGTTGCTTGTGCAAATTCTCTTTTTCTCCCCTTTCGGAAAATAAGAATAAACTCATGTTCCAGAGTCACATAAGCTCCGGGAGGTAGCATACCGGAACCCATAAATTTGTTGGGCGCATTGGTTTGTTTTCTCCATATAATATTTGGCAGGTTTTGAAATCCAATCTGTAAGCAACTCTGTATTATTCTTGCGTGGTTTGGATATAAGGTGAAATTTTGATCAAGTGTCCTTGTTGCATCTCCAATATTGATACATGCTATCCCTCCATCTTTTAATACTCGGTAGCATTCTGACCAAACAGTATCAAGTTCTATGTGCATCAATTCAAAAGCCGACTGGTAATTTTTATTATCAAATGCTTTTTTGATTTTAATGTTTTGCCTGCACATTATTTCATCCCACATTTCTATCATTGGGTAAGGAGGGGAGGTGACAACTAAATCAACTGATTTATCAGACATGTTAGCCATCTTCTGAGCTGCCGTGTAATTTATTTTATGATGTGTCATACCTTGCTAACTTACTGGCAATATTTGATATAAGCAAGCTTCAATTCCTATACTATTTATTGGCGTGCACATTGCCGGACCTGTTCCGGCATCTGTTGGCTATCTGCAAGAATCCCTACAAGAGGAAAAGCATTAAATATCCCTGCCTTGCCAGCGAGGCAGGCATGAGTACGAAGAACAAGGCTTTTATTTTTTACTGGTTTGAAAGAAGATATATGATTTCTTGCTATTTGCTAGCAGTCCCCGGAACGGTGTCCGGGGACTATCGAACGGCATTGCAGAAACCCCTGCTATCTCGTCTTACCGGACCTGTCTGCGGTAGGCAGGTTTATTCCGGTATCCTGATTGAGGTTCGCAAGAATCTATCTATAAAAACCCTTCAAAAACCCAGGGATGAAGGGGCTGTTACTTTTTGCTAGATTGGTCTGGGTTATTTGGGTTTGTGGCTATAAGCAGGCAGAACCCGAAACCATGAAATAAGAATTCAGAGCAGGCAGGTGCGGGGACTAATGGAGCCCAAGTCAGTGGATTGTCGAGAGCAAGGATTGCTATAATTATCAGCATTGCCGGATTTATTCCGGCATCTGTTGGCTATTTGCAAGAACCTCATTTTAAAAAAACATTACTATTTCTTGTGAATTCATTTGACAGAAATAGTTGTTGCTTTTTGTTGTTTGGTAAGTGTCATTTGGGTTTTTGAAATATGCAGACAGGCCCCAGAATAAATCTGGGGACTATGGAGTGCAAGCATTGCCGGATCTGACTGGCCAGTAGACAGGCTTTAGCATTACAAATCCCTAACCCGGTTGTTCGGATTAAAACTGACCATCAGACCTTCGGGTATCCAGCCTTGGTCAAAACCTTCTTTTTATCCATTAAGTTTAAGTAGAACAAAAATTATAAATATATTTGTCGCTGCGAAATAATAATATATTCATGGCTTGGTTTCAGAGAAAAGATAAAGGAATACAAACACCCACAACAGAAAAAAAAGATGTGCCTGATGGGCTGTGGTACAAAACACCAAAGGGTAAAATCATTCATATCAGAGAGCTTAAAAACAATGCCTACGTTTGCCCTGATGATGATTTTCATGTGAGAATTGGCTCAAAAGAATATTTTGAAATACTGTTTGATAAAAATAAATTCACTGAGCTGGATAAAAATCTTAGTTCGGCTGACCCCTTGAAATTTGTAGATAGCAAGCCCTATCCTGGCAGAATAAAAGCATCTCAGAAAAAGACTGACTTAACAGATGCTGTCCGAACTGCCTTTGGCAAGATGGATGACATTGATGTTACAATAGGATGCATGGATTTCAGCTTTATTGGTGGGTCGATGGGCTCTGTTGTTGGAGAAAAAATAGCCAGGGCAATTGACCACAGTATAGAAAAGAAAAAACCATTTGTCATGATTTCAAAATCCGGTGGTGCAAGAATGATGGAAGCCGGTTATTCATTGATGCAAATGGCAAAAACTTCAGCAAAACTGGCCCTACTTGCGGAAGCGAAAATCCCTTTTATTTCTGTTCTTACAGACCCAACTACCGGAGGTGTCACAGCTTCTTATGCCATGTTGGGTGATTTTAATATTGCTGAACCAGAAGCACTCATAGGATTTGCTGGACCTCGAATAATCAGAGAAACAATAGGCAAAGACCTTCCAAAGGGTTTTCAAAGTTCTGAATTTCTTTTAGATCATGGATTTGTAGACTTTATTGTTGATCGCAGACAATTAAAGTTAAAGATGGCAACGCTACTGAAAATGCTTCAATAATCTGCCCTACTTTTCTCAAAATATAGGCCAGATTTTCTCTTCTAAAAAAGATCATAATTCAATAAATAAAAATTGTTTATTAGCCATAAATAAACAGTTTAATAA
The DNA here is from genome assembly GCA_964507705.1 of uncultured Roseivirgaceae bacterium. Lineage (GTDB taxonomy): Bacteria > Bacteroidota > Bacteroidia > Cytophagales > Cyclobacteriaceae > JAAUQL01. Next base: position 4,082 of record CAZDRA010000182.1, read on the forward strand.
TAATATATTTGCACTTTATTTTAAGAGAGGTAAAACGAAATAATTAGTAAATGACGGCAGTAATTATAAGTTCAATAATAGCATTTACAGTTGTAATACTCCTTTTGGTGTTATTGCTACTTTTTGCTCAATCAAAACTGGTTCAATCAGGTGATGTTTCTATAGTGATGAATGGTGATGTAGGAAATCCCGTAGTTACCGCAGCAGGATCGACACTTTTGGCAACACTATCGAGTCAAAAAATATTCTTACCTTCTGCTTGTGGCGGAGGAGGAACTTGCGCCATGTGTAAGTGTATTGTTGAAGAAGGCGGTGGAGATGTGCTACCAACAGAGGTTGGGCATCTCAGTAGAGCAGAACAAAAAGAGAACGTCAGGTTGGCATGTCAGGTGAAAGTAAAAAATGACATGAAAATTAAAATCCCTGAAGAGATTTTTGGAATCAAAAAGTGGGAATGCGAAGTCATCTCAAATTATAATGTTTCTACTTTTATAAAAGAATTTGTGGTAAAACTTCCCGAGGGAGAAACGCTTGACTTTGAGTCTGGTGGTTATATTCAGATTGATGTCCCGGAATGTGAAGTAGATTTTAAAACCATGAACATTGACCCACATCCAGAGCTTGGTCACCCTGATAATGTATATAAGCAGGATTGGGATAAATTTAATCTCTGGGATCTGAAAATGAAAAATGACGAGCCAATTTACAGAGCATACTCTATGGCTAATCATCCCGCAGAAGGAAATATTGTGATGTTGAATATCAGGGTTGCAACTCCACCCTGGGATAGAGCAGCAGGCAAGTGGATGGATGTAAATCCGGGGGTATGTTCTTCTTATGTATTTAGTAGAAAGCTTGGCGACAAGGTAGCGATCTCTGGACCATATGGTGAGTTTTTTATAAATCCTACCGAGAAAGAAATGATATACATTGGTGGGGGAGCGGGAATGGCGCCTTTACGGTCTCATATATTCCATCTGTTTCAAACAGAAAAAACTAAACGAAAAGTTTCTTATTGGTATGGAGGAAGGTCCAAACGAGAGTTATTTTATTTGGATCATTTTAAGAAAATTGAAGATGAGTTTCCAAACTTTAGTTTCAATATTGGACTTTCAGAGCCAATGGAAGAAGACAATTGGAAGGTTAAAAAATCACTTGACGATAAAGAAGGAGATGGCTATGTTGGCTTTATCCACCAGGTTTTGTTAGATAATTATTTGAGTAATCATCCCGAACCTGAAGAAATAGAGTACTATCTTTGCGGACCTCCTTTGATGAATTCAGCCGTCACCAAAATGTTGGATGACATGGGAGTACCACCCGAGAATATAAGATTTGATGATTTTGGAGGTTAAAAGTCCTTTAAAATAGAAAGGGAGAAAAATTTGATTTTCGCCCTTTTTTTATTCAAACTTGAGCATAAAGACCGCATACTATGGATTTAAAAATTTTTTTCTCTCCTATTGATCCTTCCGTATATGAAGACATCAATGATCCAACCTCCTTTTTTAAAAGCATAAATATTTTTGCAGAAAAGCAACCAAATTTCAAAGGAGCAAATATTGCTTTATTAGGATTATTGGAAGATGGCGGATCTGAATCTAATAAAGGAGCTTCAAAAGCTGCTGATGAAATAAGAAAAAAACTATACAGATTAAAAAAAGGCTTTGGGCAGTATAAAATAGTTGACCTTGGTAACCTGAGAAAGGGAGTTGATGTTTCGGAATCGCACCTTAGATTAAAGGAAGTGTGCTCAACATTGATAGAAAATGATGTGTTACCCATAATCATTGGAGGTACTCATGATCATACCTATGGACAGTTTATGGCTTATGAAAATCTTGACAAGCTAGTCTCTCTGCTCAATGTGGATGCATTTTTAGATATTGAGGATGACGGAAATACTGTTAATAGTAAAAATCATCTACATAAAATATTGCTTTACGAACCAAATTTTCTTTTTTCCTTAAATCAATTAGCATATCAGTCATACCTGATTGATAATGATACTTTGGCAGTATTGGAGAAATTGTACTTTGATGCCTATCGTTTGGGGCATTTACGACAACATTTGCCTGACATGGAACCAATAATTAGAGATGCAGATTTGATGAGTTTTGATATTACATCAATAAAATCATCAGATGCACCGGGCAATAAAAACGCTCAACCTTTTGGGCTTACCGGCGAGGAGGCATGTCAGATTTGCTGGTATGCAGGACTGAATGAGAAAATGAGTTCAGTGGGTTTTTATGAATATAACCCAGAATTGGACGATGAGCACCAGAAGACAGCATCAGTCGTGGCAACGATGGTATGGTATTTTATAGAAGGTTTTTATAATCGAAAAGATGAGCATAATTTCAGGGGGAATGACTACTTGAAATTTGTGGTTTCTATGCCGACAGAACCCGAAAATCTTGTTTTTTATAAAAGTAAGCTAAGCGAAAAATGGTGGCTGGAAGTGCCATTTCCTCAAGGAAGATTTTTATATGATAGAAACCTGATTATCCCATGTAGTTATGCCGACTATCAGTTGGCAGGTAATGGAGAAATTCCTGAAAGATGGATAACTACCCAGGCAAAGCTAATTTAATTCGGTAGAAAATCTGTCTGGCTCTGTGTGATTAACTGTGGGTAAGCTTAAAAAGTTTGGCACCTCTATATTTCATACAAATATTTTTTATAACAGAGCCGTCCCGCCCTTTTTCAATTTAAATATCGGTTCGTATTCGCTTGTTTTTCCACTTTCGTCAGTTAGGATCAATTTGTAAAATACCTTACCAAGGTCAGGTAGATAATCAATATACTTTTTATCGTCATCGGTTATTTCCTGTTTTCGACACTGGGACACCCTCATTCAAATCAGACCAAAAAGCTTGAC
>CAZDRA010000183.1:0-6923 GCA_964507705.1 uncultured Roseivirgaceae bacterium
GCCCACAATGTCATACTCAACATAAATATCATGGGTATTAAGATGAAAAATGTCTTTTTGCCTTTTCGCTTCTGCCACACATACACTACCAAAAGTGCAAGACCGGCCAATAGTTGGTTGGTTGATCCGAAGACTGGCCATACTGCTTTCCATGCCGGAATAGGATTTCCCTGATTGTCATAAAGTGCGACAAATGTAAAGATCACAGGAATTACCAGCGTAGCCAATGTGGAATAATACCTTGTCTTTTTTCCATCAATATTTAATAACTCCTCCAAAATATATCTTGCCAATCTTGTGGAAGTATCCAGGGTTGTCAACAAAAAAGTGGAGACGGCCAGTATGCCAAATGAAAGACCAACTTCAAACGGAATGCCTACGATAGAAAGGAAATTTCCCATTCCCGTTCCGAATACTACTAATGGGGCTTGGTGAACAAGGTCATCGTTTTTCACCAACATGGCGACTGTAAAAAGTGCGATCACTGCCACAACGCCCTCTATTAGCATTGCACCATATCCAATCTTTCTGGCGTCGGTTTCACAATTGAGTTGCTTCGAAGTAGTACCAGAGGCCACGATAGAATGAAACCCTGAGCAGGCTCCACAAGCTATGGTAATGAACAAAATCGGAAATAGCGTTCCTCTATCAATGTCTGACCATGTGGTAAATGCAGGATATTGAAACTCAAATCCTCCGAAAATGATACCTATGAAAGCACCAAGCAAAGAGGCATATAATAAAAAAGACGAAAGATAATCTCTGGGTTGTAGCAGTACCCATACCGGAGATATGGCTGCAATGAATGCATAGATAATTAAGATAATGTTCCAGGCACGGCCAGGATTTTCCTGGAAGAATAAGGGTAGATGTGTTGAATCTAAAGGATATTGATGACCAAACCAGACACCAACAAAAATCAAAGGCACAAAAATAAGAGACGCCTTTACCAGTGAAACTTTCAGTTTGTATAATACCATCCCGAAAACGAGTGCCAGCAAAATAAAAAATGTCGAAGAGGTTGCCACTTCACCATGCGAAACAAAAGTGGAAGAGGTGAGATCAACAAATACGATAAGGATATACACCATGGCCAGCCAGATAAAAACCAGGAATAGTTTGTATGACAACGGTGACATATATTCTCTGGCAATTTCGGCGATTGACTTGGCCTTGTGTCTGACTGAGGCAATCAATGCTGTAAAATCATGGACACCCCCAATGAAAATAGAACCAATAACCACCCACAAAATGGCAGGCACCCAGCCAAATGCTGCCGCAGCTATTATTGGCCCAACAATGGGCCCGGCTCCAGCAATGGAAGAAAAATGATGGCCCAAAAGTACCGCCGTTTTTGTTGGCACTTTATCTACGCCATCATAATCTGTATGACTGGGAGTTATGCGGTTGTCATCAATCTCGAAGTGACGATCCAGAAACCTACCATAATATCTATAGGCAAGTACAAACAGTATGATAGCTACAACAAATACGATTGCAAGCATGAAATTTCAGTTTTCTTGTGAAAAGCTAAAATGCATAATTAATATGAAAGAGAGTAAAAAATGTCTGGGTGAAGAGTGGTTTTTGAGTTAATAGCTGGTAGGCCAGTCCGCTATCTGAAATTGCCGGACCTGTTCCGGCATCTGTCTGAGGTTCGTAAGCACATATCTATATGAAACCCTTCAAAAACCCAGTGATAAAAAACCTTTCATTTTTCTATGTTCAATTGAAGGGTATGAATTGGTAGAAAAATTGGGCTGCTGTATTTACTATGTTTTGTTTGAATTATAGAGGTTTTTGAGGTTTGCTGGCAGGCTCCGGAACGGTGTCCGGAGACTATCGTAGAGAGGCATTGCCGGACCTTGCCTGCCCCGATTTCGGGGTTCCGGCATCTGTCGAGGTTCGTAAGCATATATCTATAGAAAACCCTTCAAAAACCCAGTGGCGAAATACCTTTCATTTTCCCGGGCTCATTCAACGGAAATCGCCTTCAAATACTTATATCCCTCTCACCTCAGCTTCTCTATGAATTTTTTTCACCAATCCCTGAAGTACTTTCCCGGGGCCGCATTCAATAAATTCAATGCTTCCATCTGCTACCATTTTTTGAACAGACTGTGTCCATTTTACAGGTGCTGTTAGCTGGGCAATAAGATTTTCTTTGATGATAGCTACATCTGTTGCCGGTAGTGCAGTTGCATTTTGATACACCGGACATACAGGCTTTTTGAAGGCCGTGTTCATTATTGCCTCTTCCAACTCTTTTCTTGCGGGTTCCATGAGTGGTGAGTGAAATGCTCCTCCAACCGGCAATGGCAATGCTCTTCTTGCTCCAGCTTCTTTCAACTTTTCGCAGGCGACTTCGATTCCTTTATTCGAACCTGAAATCACCAGTTGTCTGGGACAATTGTAATTGGCGGCAACCACCACCTCGTCAATGCTGTTACAGATTTCTTCTACTTTTTTATCTTCCAGGCCCAGGATAGCAGCCATAGTTGATGGATTTGCTTCACAAGCTTTTTGCATGGCATTGGCACGTTTTGCCACAAGGTTCAACCCATCTTCAAATGACAATGATCCATTGGCTACCAGTGCAGAAAATTCTCCCAAAGAATGCCCCGCCACCATATCGGGATTAAAGTCGTTGGCAATTAATGCTTTGATTACTGAATGAAGAAATATGGCTGGCTGCGTAACATTGGTTTGTTTGAGCTCATCTGCTGTGCCTTCAAACATGATATTAGTAATGCGAAAACCCAGTATGTCATTTGCCTTTTCAAATAGATCTTTGGCTTTTTCGGAACTATCATATAGGTCTTTGCCCATGCCTGGGAATTGTGCCCCCTGACCTGGGAATATATATGCTTTCATAGATTATTTCTTGTGGTTTATGCTATAATGCAAAGCTAAGCATTAATTAAAAAAATCGATGGTTCGTGGATATTAATGAAAGGAAAATCGCTTTTAAAACTATAAAAGTTTCAGTGACATGGTTTGTGTCTTCCTGAACCTGCCTTTGTCGGCAGACAGGCTATTTTCAGGATCTGTATAGCGTATTCAACTGATGCTGAAACTAATTCAGCATGACCATATAGTTTTATTGATCATGGAGCAGTAAATGGTTACTACCTCAGCAGTTGCACCCAACCTTTGTAATCTACTTTTTGCAAATCTTTGTCCAGCACATCAAAAGTGACATTGGCCACATAAAAATATACGCCACTTGGCAATTCTTTTCCCTGGTTATTTTTACCATCCCAATTGATGAGAATGCTTTTTTCAGATTCATTAAGATTATTATACACTTCTTTTCCGTTTCGATCATAAACAAAGAAATTGACTGATGAAACAAAGCGCACACATTTATATACTCCATCAGTCTTGTCAAAATCGTCATATGGGCGAAATACATCATTTACATCATCATCATTTGGTGTAAAGACATTGGGTAGTTCGTAGTATGGGCAATTGTCGTTGCACAAAGCTTCTGTGAGCTCACTCTCATTTCCCGAACGATCAACTGAAGCAATTTTATAGCAACCTTTGTAGGAATTCAAACCATCATGGATATATGATGTGTTTACCACGTTGTCTATCAATTCAAATGTTCCTTCTTCTCCAGTACTTGAGAAATATATGTTATAGCTTCTTACATCTTCATCACATTCTGGATCGGTATTCACATCCCAACTCAGCTCGTTGAAAAAGTCATTAAAATTGCATGGAACTTCTGCAAGGTAATTGTTGCAGACTGAGTCGAGATTTAAATTGACAATTGTAAAATTCTTAGGAGCACATGGAGAAATGGTATCGTTTGGTTGCGCACATGCAATTTGAGAATCATTGAAAAAAGGCTCAGTTATCTTGGGGTTTCCATAAGTTCCTTTCGTTGTCACGAAATAACAATACTCCTGCGTATCAATAAGCATATCATCTCCGGTAATGCTTCCATCATCCAGGTATAAAAATCCTTCTTTGGCAACATCGACACTATCAATTAGCACCAGTTTCTTTGGGTCACCAGAATCAATGTTGTCTCTGTAAACCAAGTGCATTGGATATTTTTGCGATACATTCGACCAGGGGACTTCAGCATTCCAGCTTAATTCAATAGCACCTGTAATTGGTGAGGGATCTAAGCGCACAGACGAGGCAGTACTGGTGGTATCTATGGCGTTGTTGTCATTGTCATAGACAATAATTTGGTAATTGTAAGGAGAATTAACTGTGTTGAGTCCGGTATCTACAAATGTTGTATCTGTAATTTTACCTCCGGAAATCAAATCCATTTGTGATGAAGTCAAATCTTCTCCGCGATAAAGTTCGTATTTATAAGGTGGAGGATATTTCGATTGGTCAATATCAAAAGGAGAAGTCCATTTGATGAATATCTCACCATTCGTCTGGTCTGTTTCGGTAATAGAGACATTGGTAATCAATGATCCAAATTCTCCTTCAAATTCTTCTATCATTACACAAGTCTCTGCCGATACTACGCTTTCTCCTCCTGCAGGATCCTGAAATACTGCAACAAGCCGATAACAATATGTGGCACCATATTCCAAACCGTTTCCTTCATTGTCATCCAGATAGTTCGTCTGATCAATATCCAAGGTGTTGATTAATTCATAACCCGCATTATCAGGCATACCCAGCTCGCAATGATCGGGTTCAAATTCATAACTATCAACTCTTCTCCAAATCTGCATTTCTGTGGCATTCTGACAACTGTATGCATCCCACGATAGGTTTACCTTATTTCCTTTACCTTGATCCGCCAACAAACCTTCTGGCGGCGGGCCAACTACCCGAATAAACCACGTTTCAAAATCCGCCAATTTAGGTCCTCTTCCTTGTGAGGCATCCGGCTGGTCAACTGCTTTGAACCTCACCTGGTATTCCCTTTCTCTCACATGTGAACAATCTGTTTGCCACGAAAAATTCAGTTTGGCGGGGGCAGCTTGTATCACATCAGGATAGGGTGTATACGATGCCGGATTTGAATTAAATTCATAAACACTTCCAAAAGATGACATTTTTATTGGGTCATTGTCGGGATCAGTAGCTATGATGTCGTTCCTGAGAATTTCTCCTGCGACTACACAGGTATCCGGAATAGGTTCGATTTCAGGGGGTTCGTTGTTGCATTCTGTTACAATGATTTGCATATCCCTGGTCACATAACCAAGTTTATACCATATCCCCTCTATTTTTCTCCATTCCACAACACGGAATGCGATGTTGTACTCACCTTCACCACCAGGCGCATCCCAAACTACATCACCTGTTCTCTGATCCAATGAAAAAGTAGCTGGGCCCGTTTTATCTTCATTTTTTGCATCGTACTCTGCAATATCATGATCATCGGGGAATCTGTAATTTATTACCGGAATATCTACCTCTTGTTTGGGAATTGTAAATTCATATGAAAGGCTATCTCCATCTGAATCAACTGCTCCTGCATTGTGCAAAAATGTCACGCCGGTACACGCTTCATCTATCGGCGGATTCAGTAAAACCGGAGTATTATTGCAGCCTAAAAATGGGTCGATAATGATCACGGTTTCCACATAAAATGGTGTATTGATAGAATTATCCATATTTGTGATGTCGGGATTTCTATTAAATTCTCTATAGCTGATGGTGTAAATACCCGGTCCGGGAAAGGTGTGTTCTTTAAAATATACGTTGATGGCGATTTCGTCTCCAAGATCTTCAAAGTAGTCATATTCTCCAACAGGAAAATTTTCAGTAACTCCATCACCATAATCGATTTCTCCATTTCCAAAAATTACATCTGAATGAAGATCAGTGTATCCTACCAAAGTAAATTTATAACTGAAGTTTTGACAGGAAATTAGTTCTGCTGTAATTTCTCCTGCTCTGGTATGCGTTGCTTTTACTTCGGCAAAAAATATACTGAATAGTAAAATGGTAAATATGAACCGGAGATATTTTTTCATGTGTTGAAGATACTTCTGTTACTTAATTAAATCAAATTTTAGACTTTTAGTATTTAGCAAACAATAAATATTTGCATTTAGTTACAAATATTGTCTTTTAAATGATAATAATCATTTTTCAAAATACAGAATAATTGCAATCTTGCGACATAATTGAGTATCATAAAGAATTTACGTTCTATCTTAATAAATACTGCAATTTTCTTATTATAAAATCAATATAAGCATGAGTTGGATAATAAAAATGCTAAGTAGTACACTTGGAAAAAAATTACTGATGTCATTGACAGGATTGTTTTTGATATCATTTTTGCTCATTCACCTGATCGGCAATTTGGCGATTTTCAGCAATGATGGCGGTTTGGCCTTCAATTCATACGCCCTTTTCATGACCACCAACCCCTTGATCGGCGCAGCTTCATACCTGTTGTATGGTGGAATTGTATTGCACCTGATTGTGGCCATTATCCTGTATTTTGGTAATAATTCGGCAAGGCCGTTCAAATATAAAGTGGTTAATGCCAAGAGCAACAGCACTTGGGCGGCTCGAAGCATGTCTTTGTTGGGATCTTTGGTACTTATATTCATTGTGTTACACCTTAAGGATTTTTGGTGGCAGTACAAGCACGATGGCGGATATCAATTTGCCATCGACGCCAACGGAAACAAGGACCTGTATGCCCTTGTGGTATTGAAATTCAAAACAACTTTCTCCTTAGTTACTTATCTCATTGGTTTGTTCGCCTTATTCTTGCACCTCAGTCATGGATTTCAGAGTGCTTTTCAAACCCTTGGTTTGCAACACGAAAAATATACGCCAACAATCAAAGTAATCGGAATGGCGTTTTCTATCATCGTTCCGCTTGCCTATGCCTCTATGCCACTGTATATCTATTTCTGTCAGGGGTAATGGTAGAATGAATGCTTAAATGATAGAATGCGTGAATGCTTAAATGA
>CAZDRA010000184.1:0-6857 GCA_964507705.1 uncultured Roseivirgaceae bacterium
TCCTGAAATTTCATTACCAAAATCTGATTTTTTCTCTTAGGTTAACGACTATGGTTTTGTGACCAACAGGAATACACAAAGTTAAACATCCTCCATATAATGACTTAAAAAAATCCGGTTTTAAAGTCATGTAGTAATGAAGTAGATTCTGCCTTTTTCTATCAGCCATTAATTCGGTAATAGGACTTGTTGGTCACAAAACCAACAAGGGCGAAGTTCATTGCATTCACGGCACACCGAATACGAGTAGGGGAAGCCAAGCAAGAATGATCGGGCTTTCCTTGTTATCTTCACATCATCAGTTACTAATTAATTTCAATAGTCGTTTAACAAAGTAAGTATATACTTTATTATCTATTGGGTTAGGTTTCACTATAACCGATAATCTAGATTCGCCAAAAATTTCACCTTTCTTATCTTGAAAACGGAAATAAGTCAAGTTTCCATTAGCTAATTCATATCCATCTCTATAATAAGAAGTGTTAAATGTTATGTACCCCCTCTTGTAAATTTCACTATCAAATGCTTCTTTTAGCACTTCTGGATTTGAACTTTTATTAATTTCTGTTGTCTTTACAATTTCACTTTTGATTGAATCTAATCTATGTACAAAATACTCCGTATAGCTATCATTGAGTTCAATTAAAAATAAATACCATGTGTCAGCTATGGAAAACACCAAATTTGATCGATCTATTAGTCTTTCACTAAAGTGCTCTTCAAGTAAATTGTTTGCAATTACTCTTGATTTAATATCGCTTTCATTTAAATCCTGACTAAACATTTCAATCGAAAGGATCATTAATGTAAATAAGCTAGACGAAATCTTCATATGTTATTTTTTTATAAATGATATATCTTCGCCCCTGTTGGTCTTGTGAGCAACAGGAATGCACAAAGTTAAACATCCTCCATATAATGATTAAAAAAAATCTGACTTTACTTTTACGCAGCAAAAATGTAAGTTCTGCCTTTTTCCATCAACCATTAATTTAGCAAAAGGACTTATTGGTGACAAGACCAACAAGGGCGAAAAATGAGACGTTTTCTATATCTCATTTTGCCTGCTGGTTTATCACACCCAGATTATTTTAAGGAGCTAAAATTAATCTAATTGTTGATAACATGGAGATTATAATTATCTTGTTGGGGTAATGAAAATGCTCATTTATGAAGTTTGAAGGTTTTAATTTATTAGTTGATGTAATACTTTATATTATACTGATTATCAAATAGATAAAATGCCTGCCCATGACTACGCTTGAATTACTTTCGGTTATCTCCATTGCCATAGGGCTACTTTTTTTACTTGTAATTAAGTTTAAGATCCACGCATTTATTGCGCTAATGCTCACAAGTATTTTTGTTGGAGTTTTTACAGGTATGCCCTTGATGGATCTTATAGAAAGCATACAAAATGGTATGGGAGGCATATTGGGATTTATAGCTATTGTCGTTGGCATAGGTTCGATTTTTGGCGAAATACTTCAGGTCTCAGGTGGTGCCGAAGCGCTGTCCAGAACCATGTTAAAGAAGTTTGGCGAGGAACGTTCATCCTGGGCCATGATGACTACAGGATTTGTAATTGCCATACCTGTTTTCTTGGATGTTGGTTTTATTATTTTAGTACCCATGACCTATGCCCTGGCACGCAAAACCGGCAGGTCGGTATTGTATTATGCTATACCTCTTCTTGCAGGACTGGCAGTAACGCACGCATTTATCCCTCCAACACCAGGGCCAATTGCAGTTTCAGAAATTATTGGTGCTCAATTGGGTTGGGTAATACTTTTTGGGTTTATTGTAGGTTTACCAACAGCAATTGTAGCGGGGCCCTATTTTGCCAGGTATATATCAAAGAAAATACATATAGTTGCTCCGGAAATTACCGAAGAGCAGAAACTCCTAGCCGATAGTAAAACAATGGACTTGCCATCTTTTGGTTCGGTAATATTCCTGATTGCACTTCCTCTTGTACTTATTTTAGCAAGTACCTTTGCCTCATTAGCAGTAAATAATGAATGGGTGAGTGCCTCTAAAGGCATGGAAATTATACAATTTGTAGGTCATCCTTTTATTGCCTTGCTGATTGCAACATTAGCAGCAATGTATATTCTTGGTATAAAAAGGAATTATTCAGGAGCGCAATTGATGCAAGTGGCCAATAAGGCTTTAGGGCCTGCAGGATTAATAATATTGGTTACAGGTGCAGGTGGAGTTTTTAAACAAATTTTAGTCGATAGTGGGGCAGGGGCTGCATTGGCAGAAATGGTGAGTGATAAAAATATACCACCATTAATATTGGCATATATTCTTGCTGTAATTATCCGGCTCACCCAAGGATCGGCGACAGTTGCCATGATCACTGCTGCCAGCATGGTTGCTCCGATCATTCAGGTATTGGGAACAGGAGACATTGGCAAAGCTTTAGTGGTATTGGCTATTGCTGCTGGTGCGACAATATTTTCGCATGTAAATGACAGCGGATTTTGGTTGGTGAGCAAATATCTGAATATGTCAGAAAAGCAAACTCTCCAATCATGGAGTGTGATGGAGACAATTATTTCAGTAGTAGCCTTTATAATAATATTGATAATTGGTTTTTTTATACAATAAGATTATAAAAGTTTTATGTATTGAGTCCACTCCAAAAAGTATAAAACCCCTAAATCCCCTAAAGGGGACTTTGCAAAGTTCGTTGATTTTCAACGACTTCCCCTTTAGGGGTAGGGGTAGAAAAGTTGAAAATCAACGAACTCTGACTTTTCGGAGTGGACTCATTTATTGTATTCTTGAAAACAAATATTCTTGATTCTTTGTTAGAATAGAAAACTATTTACGAAGTCTTTTTACAAGCAAAAAATAATGAAATTTCGTATGCCAACTTTGTCAGTTTAGTATAGTAAAGTTAAATTTCTTTGTACTTTTGATTCTATGGATTCATCTTTTATTCAAAAAATATATCAAAAACATAAGGACTGCTCTAAGTGTCCTTCTACTATATTAATACCACAATTTTTCACAAATTTGTTAGGTATTCTATTCCCTAATTTTTCCAGTTCTCCAATCTTGGATTTTGCAGAATTCCAAAAGAGACTACAGATGATAAATATGGAATTGGTGCAGATTCTTTCCAGAAGCGATGAAGAAGATAATGATCCAGTAAAGCAAGCCAATGATTTTTTTGCCGGATTGCCTGATGTTTATGCAAAACTTCAGTTAGACGTTGACGCTATGTATTCCGGTGACCCCGCAGCCCAATCGAGAGAAGAGGTGATAAGATCATATCCTGGATTTTATGCTATTGCTGCATTTAGGGTAGCCAACTACCTTAGTAAAATGGGCGTGAGCATTATTCCAAGAATGATCACAGAACATGCGCATGGAAAAACAGGTATTGATATCAATCCCAATGCCAACATTGGAGATTATTTCTGCATTGACCATGGTACGGGCGTGGTGATTGGTGAAACAGTTGATATTGGAAAACATGTCAAGATTTATCAAGGTGTAACCCTTGGGGCATTGAGTGTAAATAAAGAGGATGCCAAGATTAAGAGACATCCAACTATCGAAGATAAGGTGGTGATTTATGCAGGAGCTACCATTTTGGGAGGAAGTACTACTATTGGAGCTAACTCCATCGTTGGAGGAAATGTTTGGCTCACTAAAAGTATTCCCCCAAACTCAAAAGTTTACTATCAGGCACAAATGCATTCTGAAAATGAAGAACCTGATATGATTATTTTTAAATAACTATGACGATATTTGATCTTATTGGCAACACACCAATTGTTGAGTTAATAAATATCCCTCAATTTGTAAATGTTAAAATATTTGGAAAGCTGGAAGGTCTGAATCCGGGAGGCAGCGTGAAAGATCGTGCAGCTTATGGAATGATTAAAGGCGCTCTGGACAGGGGAGAAATTAAAAAAGGGGATCGGCTTGTCGAGGCAACAAGCGGAAATACAGGAATTGCTCTGGCGATGATTGCGAGATCAATGGGTGTGCACATGACCTTGATCATGCCCGACAATGCCACAAAAGAGCGTATCTTATCCATGGAGGCATATGGGGCCAAGGTGTTGCTTACTCCGGCAGAAAAAACCATTGAATATTCCAGGGAATTGGCAGAATCGATGGCAGAAAATGAAGGGTATCATATGCTCAATCAATTTGCTAATAGCGATAATTCCTTGATGCATTATAATACAACCGGGCCGGAAATATGGGATCAAACCGATGGGAAAATCACCCATTTCGTGTCAGCAATGGGAACTACCGGAACTATCATGGGAGTTTCAAGGTTTTTGAAAGAACAAAACCCTGATATTCAAATTGTAGGTTGCCAGCCAACTGAGGGAAGTAATATTCCGGGTATTCGCAGATGGTCACCTGCATTTTTGCCAAAAATATTTGAACCAAGTCGCGTAGATCAAATCATAGATGTGAGCACTGCAGATGCTACCATGATGGCCAGGAGATTGGGCAAGGAAGAAAGTATACTTTCAGGAATGAGTAGTGGCGGAGCTTTTTATGCAGCATTGGAATTGGCCAAAGAATTAGAATCCGGCATTATTGTATTCATTGTTTGCGATATTGGTGACAGATATTTAAGCTCTGATTTATTTGGATAACAATCAAACTACACAAGCGCAGCTTGTTTGCTTTCTATAAATTCATCGTATGACCCAATTTTATCTGTAAACCCACCTTCCCTTATTTCTACAATTCTATTTGCTACCGTTTGAGTAAATGTGTGATCGTGTGAAGTAAATAAAACTGTTCCGGGAAAATTCTGAAGAGAATTATTAAAGGCAGTAATTGACTCCAAATCCAGATGATTGGTAGGTTCATCCAATATTAATAAGTTTGGCCCACCAAGCATCATTTTCGATAGCATGCACCTTACCTTTTCTCCTCCGGAAAGCACATTGCATTTTTTAAGTGATTCCTGGCCGGTAAATAACATTTTTCCTAAAAATCCCCTGATATAAACTTCATCTTTTTCTTCATCAGAATACTGTCTCAGCCAGTCAATTAGATTTTCATCAGATTCAAAATATTTGGCGTTTTCATTTGGTAAATATCCAGATGTGATGGTTTGTCCGAACTTAAACTCTCCTGAGTCTGCCTTCTCTTCTCCGGCAAGAATTTTAAACAGTGTAGAAATGGCAAGAGAATCGGGACCTATAAAAGCAATTTTATCTTTTTTGTTGACGAACAGTTCCAGATTCGTGAAGAGTTGTTTGTCACCAACCGACTTACTTAATTTTTTGATCTCTAAAATTTGGTCACCCGCCTCTCTTTTGGGAACAAAAATGATAGCCGGATATTTTCTTGATGAAGGTTTTATTTCATCAATATTTATTTTTTCCAGCAATTTTTTTCGACTTGTCGCCTGCTTAGATTTTGAAGCATTTGCACTAAAGCGCGCAATAAAATCTTGCAATTCTTTTTTCTTGTCCTCTGCTTTTCTATTTGCAGAAGACCGCTGACTCAATGCCAACTTACTTGATTCATACCAAAACGTATAGTTACCAGTAAATATATTTATAGCGCCAAAATCAATATCGGCAACATGGGTGCAAACGGTATCCAAAAAGTGACGATCGTGAGATACAACAATTACAGTATTTTTGAAATTCAATAAGAAACCCTCCAGCCAGGTTACTGTTTTAATATCCAAATCATTGGTAGGTTCATCGAGAATAAGGATTTCAGGATTGCCAAATAATGCCTGAGCAAGCAATACACGAACTTTTTGATGTCCGTTAAGTTCCTTCATTAATTTTTGCTGTTCACTTTCTTTTATATCCAAGCCACTTAAAAATGCTGCAGCATCAGATTCGGCATTCCAACCATCCATTTCAGCAAACTCCATTTCAAGTTCTGATGCACGATTGCCATCCTCCTCGCTAAAATCCGGCTTGGCATAAACGGCATCTTTTTCCTTCATGACACCCCACATTCTTTTATGACCCATCATCACAGTATCCAAAACAGCGAAATCATCAAATTCATGGTGATCTTGCTTTAAGACTGACATCCTTTTGCCGGGTTCGATATGGATGCTGCCAGAGTTTGGAGATAAATCTCCGGTAAGTATTTTAAGGAATGTGGATTTTCCGGCACCATTGGCGCCTATCACACCATAACAGTTTCCCGGTGTAAATTTGATGTTTACTTCATCGAAAAGTACCCTTTTGCCATAGGCCAGAGAAATATTGCTTGTGGAGATCATATTGGTTCAATTTTTTGAGGCCGCAAAGATAAGATTATTTATGTGTAAATAGAAATAATTGGTGGACTCAAAAGCTAAATATCCGAATAGTGTCTATCTAAAAATTACCTTTTCAGTAAACATTAGTTTCTCGCTACCTGAAATTCTAATAAAATAAAATCCTTTATTGAATTTCTCTAAATTGATTTGATATTCTAAATCCTGATTTGCTATTAATATCTTTTTATAAACAAGTTCTCCAAGATTATTGTACAATTTGAAATCTAAATCTTCATTAATTTTTCGGCCTAGATGAATGATAAAATTCCCATCATTTGGATTTGGATAAATGGTTATCTGATTCTTTAATTGCAAATTATCTTCAATACTTGTAACAATTTCCAGGGCCGCTATATTTGTATCAAGCCACGATAACCGATCTTCGATCCAATTTTTTAAATAATCAATTTCATTGGTAAAAGTATTACCAACATAGTTGTTTGGCCATATGTATTCATTGAGAATGGGCCATTTTGTAAAATTTCTTAGCTGCGGCTCATCGAGGATTGTAGTGAGAGAGTCTATATATGAGTTAATTTTTTCATTACTGAGTGTATTTTTTCTTAATTCATTC
>CAZDRA010000185.1:0-6856 GCA_964507705.1 uncultured Roseivirgaceae bacterium
AATAAAAAATGCAATAAAAGTATATTTGTTACGTCCTATTTTTATATTTATGACCGATTGAAAGAAATACAATTTATATAACCACTGAATGCGAATAAGTTACATAGCTATATTTATTTTACTATTGGGAATTTCGATGAAATCGAATGGACAAGACCCCCAATTTTCGCAATTTTATGCTGCTCCTCTTTATTTGAATCCAGCTTTTGCAGGGTCTACCGAATTAGCCAGGGTAGGCATTAACTATAGAAATCAATGGCCGGCTTACCCAACAAATTTTGTTACATACTCCGCTTTTTTTGACTATTATATTGACGATTATAATAGTGGTGTAGGTATTTTAATAATGTCGGATCTTGAGGGATTGGCTGGACTCAGAACCAATAGTGTTGCACTTCAATACTCTTATCAACTTAGAATTACAGATGGATTAATATTCAGAGCCGGTCTTGAGGGATCGTATGTCATGCAAAGAATTGACAAAGGGAATTTAATTTTTCCGGATCAGATTAATTTAAATGGACAATTTAAAGATGTCACAGATGACAATATCATTAATGCTGATTTCAGAAACAATCGATTTGATTTCGGTGCAGGAGGATTATTATATTCTGAAAGATTTTGGCTTGGATTTTCTGCCAGCCATCTTTTAACACCAGTCAATTCATTGATTGGAGGAGAAAGTCAAATAGCAAGAAAATACTCTGCCCATTTGGGGTATAAATTTTTATTGCCTACATCAGCAAACTTCAATTTTCAGGGAGGATTTCGTGATGTCAGCGTAACACCAACTATGCAGTATAAAATACAGGGGCAGTTTTCGCAATTGGATGCTGGGCTATATTTTAATTATGAGCCATTTGTGTTTGGTGTCTGGTACAGAGGGCTTCCGTTTAAGCCAGTCGAAGGGGTATTTAATAATGAGTCCTTGATTTTCCTCACGGGAATTTCTACCAATGGACTGCACATTGGTTACAGCTTTGACTATACCCTGTCGAAACTGAGTATAGCAACTGGTGGGGCGCATGAAGTTTCCATTAGATATGAATTCTTTATGGGTGATCCGAGGAAACCACCAAAAAATGTAAGGCAAATCCCTTGTCCGAAATTTTAGATTACCAAAACAAATCATCAGTCCTCAGTCGTAATTTCATTGCGATTGATATCTTATAATAGCCTTTACTATGCGCAGGGTTTTATGCAGATAAATTTATGAGGAGATATGTTTTTTGATTGCGGAAAGGGTATAAGCTAAAAGCTCATATCTTAGTGTCAATAATTAAAAGTACAATTATAACTTTGTATTAAAATCTCTTTTGCAAAGGTTGTTCAAATTCCCCCGATTAATCATGGCGCAACATAGGAGTGGGATCGGAACTAATAATAAGCAAGCTCAAATATATCCATGATCCTCGCACTTGTTGCAAGGTCTGTTGTCACGTAGCAGTAAACAAAAAAAGTGCAAAAAAACCAGCTAAAGTAAAAGCCTGGTCTTACAATGTATTTTGTTAGTTTGGAAGGTTTTATGGATAGATCATTTCATACAGCAGACAGATGCCGGAACAGGTCCGGCAAGACGAGATAGTAGATTTTTTCGAATAACATTCCGCACACCTGCTGGTCGAAGGGTTCTGTTTTCGCTGATCCGAATCACTTGATAATGGACTCGGAGCATGCGGGATGTCAGGTATTTAGAAAATCAGTAAATATTGCAATTGATTGTTAGGTGTCACTTTTTTATAAAATAATTTCACAAAGTAATAGGTAAGGATTCACCAATAAAAATTTAGCTGAATCCATGCCAACAGGTAGGGAGAGCCTGCCTGCGATAGTGGAAAAATTAGCAATTATTATTTCTTAGTCCCACCAATAATAAAATAATTCAATATCAGGCAAAAACCATTTACAATCAATTGATATGGCCATGTCGCAATCAAATTATCAATATTTCCCCAAGCACCATGGGTAAGAAAATGCATTGGGTAAAATACGGATGGCAAAAGCGCCATGGAAATTATCAATATTATAGCAAACATAGAAAAATTGTCAATCTTCATGATGTCCTTCTGAATGCCGTTCATCAATTTGAAAACAATCAAATAAAGAATAATATTAATGATCAAAGCAATTGAAGATTGAATCAGTTTATTGGATTCAATAGCTGCGAGCTCAACAATGACCACTGCAGCTATTATTGAAAAAAGATTTGTGGAAACCAGAAAAAATCCATGAAGCAGGATTTTTGGTATGGAAGATCGATCCTTCATAATTTTTATACTGCTACTTTTCCTTTGATGTGTGGGTGAGGGTTGTAATTCACCAAATTGAAGTCTTCATACTTGAAGTCAAAAATATTTTTTACTTCTGGATTAATTTCCATAGTTGGCAATGGTTTTAGTTCCCTGCTCAATTGTAAATTAGTCTGATCAATGTGGTTAGAATATAAATGTGCATCTCCGAAAGTATGCACAAAATCTCCAGGCTTCAGTTCACAAACCTGGGCCATCATCAAAGTGAGTAAAGCGTATGAAGCAATATTGAATGGTACACCCAGAAAAATATCTGCGCTCCTTTGATAAAGCTGGCACGAGAGCTTTCCATCAGCAGCATAAAATTGAAAAAATGTATGGCATGGAGGCAAAGCCATATTTTGGATTTCAGCCACATTCCAGGCACTCACAATCAATCTGCGCGAATCAGGAGTAGTTTTTATTTGATTTACGACATTAGAAATTTGATCGATTACCCGACCATCTGGTGTTGGCCAGCTTCGCCACTGATGTCCATAGACAGGCCCCAAATCACCATTTTCATCTGCCCAATCATCCCAAATTGATACCTTGTTTTCTTTGAGGTATTTGATATTTGTGTCGCCTCTCAAAAACCACAACAGTTCGTAAATGATGGATCGTAAGTGCAATTTTTTTGTGGTTACCAATGGAAAGCCCTCGCTAAGATCAAATCTCATTTGATAACCAAAAACACTGCTGGTCCCTGTTCCTGTTCTATCTTCCTTTTTTACACCTTTATCCAGTACATGTTGCATCAAATCGAGATATTGTTTCATAGAAATATTTTTTTTAGCGTTGTAAAGAGGTAATTAATTAAAAATATTTGAAGCCGAATAAAATAAGTTATCAAAATTAATTAAGTTAGTTCAAAATAATAACTGGAGGTTACTTTAATATTTTTTGTAAACTAATAGAATGAGTCTTTTCACCAATCTTATTAAAAAATCCGCTATGGTTTTCTTTCAAAAATGGAAGAAATGGATCATTGGTTTATTTATTTTTATTGGCTTACTCATTGGCCTCAATTATTTAGTCAATCAATATGTCGATAAAGTTGTAGGCTCAATTATCAAGGAGTTTGTTCATGATAAGTCCGATGGATTTTATAAGGTAGATTACAGTGAAATTGGTTACATAATCAATGGAGGTAGGTTTTATCTGAATGATTTTCGTTTTGATATTCATCCAGATTATAAGAATAATCTATCTTATGAAGAACTGGAAAAAAACTATATTTATAAGGCTAACATTCCAATATTTCATATAGATATAATTGATTTTTGGTCTATTGTTATAAACAAAAAGCTAAGAGTAATAGGGATAGAAATTGGTTCCCCGGAAATCAAAATCATTAATCTCAATAAGAATAAAGACCCAAAAAAGATATCATTTGAAGCAGGGAATTTATACAAAGTGTTATCCGGTCATCTTGAGGAATTGAAAATAAATAATTTCGTAATCTCCAAGGGAGAATTTGATTATAAAACTTATAAAGGGCCGGATTATGATAATTTTCTGGTAAAAGGAGTAACATTTGAGGTTCGCAATTTTCAAGTTAATGAGCAGGCGAGTAGTCGCAAAGATAAGTTTTTTTATACCGATGATATTTCTCTCGAAATTGAAAATCAAATACTGTTACTGAAGGACAGCTTGCATAAAGTAACATTTGATAGGTTTTACATCTCAACACGAAAAAATGAGATGGGATTTGAGAATTTCAATCTTAAAAGAAGAGACGTAAGTCTTGCTCATGAAAATATTCACGATCTGTATGATGTAAGTGTGCCAAGGCTCAGGCTTTCAGGAATTGATTTTTTGAGTGCATACAATAATAGCATGTTGATTATTGATAGCATTATGATTGAGCAGCCAATTATAAATGTAAGAAAGAGGAGCAAAGCTGATAAGGGTGATCAAACCAAAAACAACTTGCTTGACATAGCAATGGATTATAACGATTATCTTGCCATCAATAATTTTACCCTTGACGATGCCAGGTTGTTTTTCACTAATGAAACATTGGCTCAACCCAAAACTTATAGCGTAGATAATATCTCAGCTATGCTATCAAATTTTATAATTGATTCTATTAAAGACGATATGCACAAATACATATTTGAATTTGACAAAATTGAACTTATTGTCAAAGACTACAACGAAAAATTGCCAGATGGTGAAAGCACCATAAAGTTTAACGAATTTTCTATTACATCAAACCCTTTAAAAATCCAGTTGAAAGACCTTGTCATTCAGCCTGATTCATCAATCTCAAATTTGAATGACAAAACCAATTTTTATGCAAATATCCCATACATTGTTATTTCTGAATTTGATATCTCTAAGGCAATTAATAAAGACACAATTGCTATCGAAGAACTATATATTGAAAATCCTGAAATTATAATATCACAGGCAGGGACAAAGAAATCGACAGCACAAAAAACAAGCCCGGAAGGAATGTTTGGCATTTATAAAAAACTACAAGCATTTTCCAGCCTGTTTGTATTGAATAAAATTAATATTAGAAATGGAGGCGTCAACATTAAAGGCATGGGCAATGATGTTAGATTAAAAAATTTAAACCTGGTCGTTGAAAATATCCATGTTGATAGTCTTACAGTAACAAAAAATGATTTTTTTGGGAATGCAGAATTAAGGCTGTCAGCAGAAAACAGTTTTGCTAAAATTAAACCCGGAACGATCAAATTTGATAAACTTGAGTTTGCATCAACTCATGGAAGACTACAATTTGAAGGTCTGAATTTTAATTCCATCTCTTCTGATAACAATATTGGGTTCAGCTTTCCAGAATTTAAAGTAACGGGAATTAATACAAATGAAATTTTGTTTGAAAACAAAATCAATCTGGACACCCTCAAATTTCAAGAAGTAGGAATACATTATAAATTGCCCAATGTACCAGCTAAAAAAAATAATGCAGCTAAAAAGCCAGCGGCCAACTTACCTTTTATTAGCATTAACCATTTAATCGGTATTGATAATGATGTAAATATTGAATCAAAAAATACTCCGATCTTTAAAGCTAATAACATCAATTTTAATATATCAAATTTTAGAATTGACCAATCTATTAGCGATAAGTTGATCAATCAGTTTGATTATAATGTTGTTCATTCAATTTCTGTTGATGATTATAGCTTTTTTCTAGCAGAACAGAGTCATCAGATTGTTGCAGACCATATTTTATGGGATAATAAAAATGCTACATTTTCGATGGATAATATTCATCTTATCCCAGTCGGAAATCCAAAAAACAAATACAATATAAGCATCCCAAATATTAAGATGACAGGTATTGATCTTAAAGGCGTAATGAAAAGCTCTTACTATCATGGGGATGAAATATTGATAGATCACCCGGTGATAAACCTGAAACTATCTGAAGGGAAGCAGCGCAAAATGACAAGCCTTGACCTTGGGTTTATACCTCTCATTCTTCGAAATAAATATCTTGGAGCACAAGCCAGGAAATTTTCTATAGTGGAAGCCAAAATTAATGTAAGTAAAAAGCTTGAAAATGATTTTCTTGAATTTGAGGCAGATAATATCACCTTATTGGTTGATAATTTTAAGGTAGATTCAACTACGGTGATGGCATCAGATCGTTTTCTATTTG
The DNA here is from genome assembly GCA_964507705.1 of uncultured Roseivirgaceae bacterium. Classification (GTDB taxonomy): domain Bacteria; phylum Bacteroidota; class Bacteroidia; order Cytophagales; family Cyclobacteriaceae; genus JAAUQL01. The sequence continues at coordinate 5,929 of CAZDRA010000185.1, forward strand.
CCCATGATGTAAAAATTCATGGTGATTATCTTTCTGTTCATCAAACATCTGCAAGTAATTTTTATAGCATCAACCATTTCTATGTCTCAACTGGCGAGGGTGATATCAAGCTGGATGGAATCTACTTTGCAACAAATATTAAACGTGAATTTCAAGAGAAAAGCAAGATGAAATTTACGGCTGAGCATCTCAATATAAAAGACTTCAATTTCTTTAATCTTACGCAAAATCAAAAACTGGATATTTCAGATATCCTAATCGATAACGGCGATTTTTACCTGTTGCCTGTAGATAAAAGTGGCGGGGCTAGCGGTTCAATAAATAATGGGAAATTGTCTAATAAAGCTTTGGTAGACAATATTTCAAATCTACTAAAGTCAAATAGTATTTTTGGCCAACCGCAGAAAAACCAAAATGAAAAAAGCTCTCCTTCAAATATAAAATCTTTAATTTCCAAATCATTGCATATTGAAGCTACAAAGGAACTACAAAGTGATCCAAATTATGTTGATGAAAATTCATCTGATAGGAATAAAGAAAGTATAAATAATAAAGCATATCCGTTTGACACCTTAATTTTAAAAAGTATTGACATTGATCGTTTTTTGATCAACGATCTTAAAGTAACCGTAGACAACCCACAAGGTGACAAGGCAGAGATTGCGGTACCTGATATTTGGTTTTTGGCTGAGGGGATAAAATATGACCCTGTCACTGCACTAGATACCAACAGGATATTTTATTCGGATAACTTGATGGCAAAAATCACCAACTTCTATTTCGTTCTTCCCGACAATCTATCCTCAATTCGAGTTGACGAATTAACCTTAAACTCTAAAGACTCTACCATATTGGCAACCAATTTTGCATTGATCCCCTTGGTGTCGCGATATGAATATGGTCCTGCAAAAGGATTTCAAGCCACTTG
>CAZDRA010000186.1:0-6647 GCA_964507705.1 uncultured Roseivirgaceae bacterium
CCGAAACGTGGGATAAAGATTTGCGAGAACGAGGATACATATTATATGAAGATAATACTTTTAGAATGTGGTACACAGGTTATAACGATACCCTTTCAGATCATAGATACTTAGGGTATGCCACCTCTCGGGATGGTATCCACTGGGAGCGTTATGCGGAACAGCCTATTTTGCCAGAAGTATGGACGGAGGATATGCACGTTGTAAAGCATGAGGGTGTGTACTATATGCTGGCAGAAGGAAAAAGCGATATCGCTCATATGCTTACTTCTCCCGATGGCATCACGTGGACGTCTCATGGAAATCTGTCTATTCTCGAAGTCAATGGCGAACCAATAAGTGATGGGCCATACGGCACACCTACAGTTTGGATCGAGGATGACAAAAAGTACCTTTTTTATGAAAGAGATGATCTGGGAGTCTGGTTGGCTACTTCAGAAGATTTCAAAACCTGGACCAATGTACAAGATGATCCGGTACTCAAAATGGGCCCCGGAGAATATGATGCTGGCGCTGTAGCCGCAAATCAAATAATCAAGCACGGCGGAAAGTACTATATGTATTACCATGGCTCATCAAATCCCGATTGGAACAATCCGGATGTTGTGGCACTATGGACCTCAAATGTGGCGATGTCAACAGACTTGATAAACTGGATCAAATACCCGGGAAACCCAATTGTTGAAGGAGATCATTCAAGTCCCATACTTGTATTTGATGGCAATGATTACCTGCTTTATACCATGCACGATAAAGTATGGCGCTATAATGCCATTAAGAAAACAGAAAATGAATAGCAATGAACCAATGATGAATTTTGGTTTACCAGCGAATAATAAATTTTAAAAGCAATTAAAAAGATACAAAAAATGAATTTATTGAAGATATCGAGAATTATAATGGTGATACTCCTTACGGGAAAATTATTTACAAATAATTGCCAAGCCTCAGAATTAACAGATATGGGTCTCCATGTGATACCCTATCCACAACAGCTTGAAATAGGAGGGAATGATTTTATATTAAAAAGTCCAATAAATATTGTACTGGACAAGAATGCTTCCAAAATAGATCGGCAAACGGCTGAGTTTCTAAAATTAGAATTGGAAGAAAAATGGGGTTTGCAAACCAATATCAGCAATACCAAAGGGAGCCATTCGATAATATTGACTTACGCAAAATCTGCCAAGGCAATTTCAGCGCAAGGCTATATCTTATCTACCGATTCCAATGCTTTAACGATAAATGCAAAAGATGAAGACGGTCTGTTTTATGGAGTTCAGACACTTTTTCGCTTGATCAAGCAAGCAAGAGGAAGCGTATTTGTTCCCGGAATGGAAATCACAGACTGGCCTGATGTAAAAATCAGAGCTGCCCATTACGACACCAAGCATCATCAGGACAAGGGCAGTTATGTAAAAAGTTTTATCAGGGATTTGGCCAGGTACAAAATCAACATGCTGGTATGGGAATGGGAAGATAAACTCGCTTACCAAAGCCATCCGGAGATAGGTGCGCCTGGTGCATTTACTATCGAAGAGATGCAGGGATTTACCAGGTATGCCAAGGAATATCATATAGAACTGGTGCCATTGGTTCAGGGCTTGGGGCATGTTAGTTTTATATTGAAATGGGAAAAGTACAAGAACCTAAGAGAGGTTGAAGATTCTGACTGGGAATTTTGCCCGCTGAAAGAAGGTGTATATGATCTGATGTTTGATCTTTGGGACGAAGCGATAGAAGCTACCCCTGGATCAAAATATATCCATATCGGTTCTGATGAGACATTTGAATTGGGCGAGTGTGATAAATGCATTGCCAAAGCAGAAGAAATAGGAAATAGCGGCCTCTATCACCTATTTGCCGGCAAGGCCGCCAAACATCTTAAAAAATCCAGAAAAGTAATGTTGTGGGAAAGACCAATGGGCTGGGAGAAAAACAGATCACCGATAAAAGTCAATAAACCGGATAATGATCTGGTGCTTACCGAAAGCTATAGTTATATGACTCCAAATTTCAAATATGTAAAAGAAGCAAAGTCCATGGGGTTTGAAGTATTTATGTATGATCCCAACCCAGGCTTAGAGCCTTTATTCCTACCGTATCATTTCAAAAGACATGGAGGAACTAAAGCGGATGGAAGCTTGAAAAGGTCTTATAATTTACTATCTGCCGGATCCAAATCGCAAGCCTTTGATGGCATGATCAACACATCTTGGGACGATTCGGGGCTGCACAACCAGATGTGGATGCTTAGTTTTGTTACTTCTGCGCAATATTCATGGAATGGTGCGGCACCGGAACTGGATGAATTTGAAGATTCTTTTTTTGCCAGCTACTACGGCAATGAAGCAATGAATATGAAAGAACTTTATGAATTGCTGAATGACGGCTCTTATTACTATGCAAGTACCTTTGAAAGAAATATCTGGCATCATGGAGAAATAGGCAAAACCCACTTGCCCGATTTGCCAAGAAATCAATACATAGAGTACGATCCCTACTGGAATACCGAATATAAGACCATGGTAAGAAAATCAGTAAAGCAACGCAAATACATGGCCCGTGCACTTCAAATCATTGAAGCCAATAAATTATTAGATCTGGATCATAGCTACGATTTTGAACTGTACCAGTCTATCGCAAATTTGATTGACCATACCTGCCTTACCTATCTCGATCTTTCAAAATTGGAGCGTACCATTACAGAAGCGCACCGAAACGCATTTTCAGACAGACAGGCTGCACATAACAATTTATTGAAGGCTGAGCAAATAATTGAAAATAGTTTGGACAGAAGGGAAAAAGTTTACAATGAACTGGTTGCCACATGGGAAAAAACAAGATTACCCAAAGGTATGTCAACCCCGGATAACAAGTACTTTTATAAAATGGATCGTTCCCGTCATTTTGCTAATCGAACTGCAGATATGAGCTATTTGATTTACGATGAGCAGTTGTTGGATTTGGAAGGATATCTTGAACGCTTGAAGGAATATAGAAAATCCTTCCAATTGGAGTATTGATGTATTCTCAATTTGAATATAAAATAAAAAAATATTTTAAAATTTAATTTATGAATTAACAAATTATGAAAAATCTTATTTTACTATTTCTACTATCAATTATTTTTTCCAGTACAAAACAAGAACAATATTATACCCTGGAAGACTTCGAAAAAGTGGGTAAAATAGACGTGCACATTCACGTGGCAACAGATCGAGATATCTTTGTAGAACAGGCCCGAAAAGACAACTTTAGACTTTTAAATATTGTAGTCGATATATCCAATACGCATGAGGAAATTGTAGAGAAATACAATTATCGTGTAGATATTAAAAAGCGACATCCAAAAGATTTTGAATTTGCCACGTCTTTTTCCATTCAGGAATGGGATGATCCGGATTGGGTAAATAATACGCTTGACTGGATCGACAAAGGAATTAAAGAAGGAGCGGTAGGAGTGAAGGTGTGGAAAAATATTGGTATGGTATTCAAGGATAAAAATGGAGAGCTGGTCATGATAGATGACCCGAAATTCGATACCATTTTTAATATGCTTACCGATAGGAAAATTATATTGATTGGACATCTTGGCGAACCTAAAAACTGTTGGCTGCCCATTGAGGAAATGAGTACCAACAATGACAAAGGGTATTTCAAAAATCATCCCCAATACCACATGTACAAACATCCTGATTTACCATCTTATGAAGAGCAAATCGCTGCCAGAGACAGAATGCTGGAGAAGAATCCGGATTTGATTTTTATGGGAGCTCATTTGGGTAGTCTGGAGTGGAGTGTAGATGAATTGGCAAAACGCTTAGATAAATTCCCCAATATGTCAGTGGATATGGCAGCCAGGATCGGACAACTATTTTATCAGACAAAGGAAGATAGAGAGAAAGTAAGAGCCTTTTTTATAAAATACCAGGATCGCTTACTCTATGCTACAGATATGGGAGACAATGGCAAAATGGGTATTGAAGAAAAACAAAACGAAATGCACAACACCTGGATTCGGGATTGGGAATATTTCGTTACGGACAATGTAATGACAAGTGAGCTTTTAACCGGTGAATTTCGGGGCTTGCATCTTCCACGAGAAGTGATAGACAAAATTTATTCAAAAAATGCCAGAAAGTGGCTGAAGATGTTTCCTGATGATTGAGGGTAAGATGACGATATAATTACGTTGTACGGTTATATTAAATCGACAATTCCACATCCAAAAAATAGAAATATAAGCATGTAAAAATGCGACAATTAGGACAAGACAAATTATTATGACAGACAGTATTATTTTCCTAACCGGACTATCTCTAATCGTAATGCACGAAATGGATGCAATTCGTTGCAAAGAATGGAGGATATTCCCCGGACTTTCATCTCTTAAAGACGAAACAGGGTACATCATTTTCATGTTTGCTCATATACCAATATTTTATTGGATGTTTTGGCAATTAACTAATAGTTCAGACATTGAGGCATTTAGAAAAGGTTTTGATATTTTTCTAATTCTTCATTTCGGACTTCATCTAATATTTCTAAAACACAAAAACAACGAATTTAAGGACTGGATATCGTGGATACTTATTTTAGGAGCCGGAATATGTGGATTTCTTGACTTAGTAGTAAATTAGGAAAATCTGGCTTTCACCCATCAGAGTCAATCGAAGATCCTGTGCGGCTGGCAAGGCAGGGACTCAAATGAGTATGGAATTGTTGGGCTTTCCCGGGTAAATTTACATGCCTACTGGCGAGGAAGGCTGAGTTTTGAAACTATTGCAATGTCTATCAGGTTGTTTTACCGGAATTTGAATCGTTACCTTATTTGGATGAATAAATCTTATACTAACTTTTTTTTATTTCGTTGAAACTATGAAAAATATAGTATTATATTTTTGTTTCTTTTCTTTTATAACAGCTTGTCTTTCTGCCCAGGACAAGGTTAGACCAAATATTATCTGGATCATTGCTGAAGATATGTCTCAGGATTTGGGCTGTTATGGCAATAACCTGGTAAAAACCCCCAATATCGACAAGCTTGCAGCAAGTGGCATGCGGTTTACAAATGCCTATACTACGGCAGGCGTTTGCGCACCTTCAAGAACGGCATTGGCGACAGGCATGTATCAAACCTCAATAGGTGCATGCCACATGAGATATGCAGATGAATTAATGCCGCAATTACCGGACAGTATAAAAATAATTTCGCATATTTTAAATGAAAATGGATACCAGACCTTGGGTCAGGGCAAGGATGATTACATGTTTGATTTTGAAGGTAAATCTTTTGATTTAAAAAAATGGGATGATCTGGATAAAAGCAAACCCTTCTACGCTAAAATAGGCACATCTTTCTCACACCGCATTTTTTATCCCGACAAGTCAAGCCCCATCAATCCAGATTCGGTAATGTTGCCACCTTACTATCCCAATGTTGATGTGCTGAGAAAAGATTGGGCGCTTTATCTGGAAAATGTACAGTTATTTGATCAGTTTGTAGGCAAGCTTTTAGCCAATTTAAAGCAGAGAAAACTACTGGAGAATACAATCATTTTTGTCTTTTCAGACCATGGAAGACCAATGCTCAAAGGCAAATACTGGCTGTATGAAAGCGGCATAAAAATTCCGCTAATTATTCATATGCCAAAAAAATGGAGCAAGATGGAGGGATATAAAGAGGGAACAGTTAATAACAAATTGGTTTCAGCAATTGATATTGCCGCTACCACCTTGTCACTTGCCGGAGTGAAAAAACCAGATTATATGCAAGGGCAAATATTTCTTGGGAAGGAAATGGATAAAGAAAGAAAATACATTTTTGCATCTGCTGATCGCATAGGAGGGGTTTTTCTAAAATCAAGAACAGTAAGTGACGGGCAATACAAGCTCATTGTAAATTATAATAACGGACGATCAGTACTAGAAAATTCGACCGAGCATCGCAAAGCACGCTTGCCTGCCTACAGTGTCGTAAATTTACTGGATATCAATAACAAGCTTGTAGGTGTTGAAAAAACATTGGTGAGGCCACTTCCTCTTTTTGAACTCTATGATCTAAAAAAGGATCCTTTTGAAATAAATAACCTGTCAGAAATTGATAAATTCAGCGATATCAAGAAGGAGTTAAAATTGGCCCTTGAAGCTTGGATGGATCAAGTAGGCGATAAGTGCTTACAGCCTGATTCACCAGCAATACAAAATCATTTTGTGGACTATCGGGTCAAAGGACAAATAAAATTTTCGGAAGAAAAGTTGAAAATGTATTTAAAAGTAAAGGAAGAATTGGAAAAAGAAGGGAAGTTATAAGGGTGATTTTAGCGTGGATGTAATTCGTAAATGCTTGTCCGCCGAAGCTTTAGCGTAGGAGGGATAGAATGAAAAAATGCTTGTTCGCTGAAGCTTTTAGCATAGGAGGAAAAGAACAGTATTGTTTGGTAATCGGTAACAAATACTAAAATTTCATCACACAAAACAAAATTATAAAATAGAAAATATGACTTTAAAGAAAACGCTTGCCACACTACTCCTGATGGGAAACATAGTTATTTCCCAAGCCCAGGATACGAACCAACAACTAAAAATCAGTGGAGTTTATCCGCATTTGGCAGTTTATAACCCGGGAGATAAATCTGATTTAT
>CAZDRA010000187.1:0-3264 GCA_964507705.1 uncultured Roseivirgaceae bacterium
AGTCGCAGATAAAAACTCTCAAAGGAGGAAAAGTGCCCAAATGTTTCACCGGTTCCCAATACACCTCCATAATTAAATCCATCAGGACTAACTCTCCACGCATAAGTATATGGTGCGTCGCCGCATTGCACCACAGCTTCATAATTTCCATAAGGCATATCATAATCGAGTATGTTTGGCCCATCGAAATAAACAGACATGACACCACCTCCCAGCTCGAATTGAGAAACCTGGTTGGCGTGCTCGCCTATCCACCTGGCATTGTGTTCACTTGCGGCAGTTCCCATAACTGTACCATGATCACTCGTATTTGGGTTAGAAAAATTTAATACCCTCGTGTGTTGGAGTCTATTTTGGTGCATCATTGTAGTCCTTCTTTTTAACCACCATGCTGCCCCATAAGAATATCTATAACCATGCATGAATCCGGCAGTATTATCACAACCATCGTTAGGAAACATGGCACACGTTTGATGCCGTGCGCCGAAAAGATGACCAATTTCGTGTGTGGCAGTATAATTTGTCGTAGCCTCCGGTATTTCAACGATGGCATAAGCTGAATCTGCATCAAGGACAAGAGTTCCGGCAACACCAACAAGCCCACCGAAATAATTGCCATTTGTAAACATAAGTACAAGGTCTGCATCGGCATCATCTCTCCAATTTTGAAAATTTTGAGTAATATTAATGTCTCTGCGATCTGTAAATATATTCCATGTATTCTCATCAAAATCTGTATCCCTGATTTCGGCTAAGATAATGTTCGCTTGAGGATTAATTTGGCTATTGCTTCGTGCCTGATTGAATTGACTTATGGCCAAAGCAATAGTTTGATTCAAACTTGGATCAGCTGCCCGTGCCGCCGGTGTGGTTAATGCCAGTACCCTGATTCTCTCAGGACAGGCTATGATGCGTGCGTTGGATTTAGAACCATCATTTTCAATGGTTTCGATGTTACCGGCGGTATGGGGCGTAGCACATTCATTTCCGGTTACCGGTTTGCTTTTTACCTTCATCAGCACATGCATATCTTTATCTACCGGGAATATTTCATAAGCTTCATCGTCATAGGAAATATGAGCGCGTACTTTCCCCCGATCAGAGACTACCGTCATGCTGCCCATGCCGTCTTCAAATTCGCCCATCCATACATAAGTTTCTTCCGACTCGGCGTCAACATTTATTGATCTGGCCTTTATAGATTGCATTGCGCCGGGTAAGCTAAACGAAAGGCTGCCGTCACCTGCGATGGATTTAGCAATGCTTTTCACATCGACTGCGACAGGATTTTCATATCCATCCATCTGTTTAATTTTGTTAAAAACCGCCTGTTTTACTGTCGGTAATGACAGTGCCTTGGCAGATGCGTCCGTAACCCATGACGAGGTTGTATCAGGATTGTTTTGAGCGTTTAGTTCGAAAAATCAGAACGAACAAATAATGGAAATTGTAAGTAAGCATTTCATGATTTTATTTGGTTTAAGAGTTGAAGAATTATTGAAAAATTTAATATGTTGTTGTTATAATAAATGTAATGTTTATAAATTTAATTCGCAAATAATTTTGATTATAAAATTAAAAGCAGTATAGAGAACGGTTAATTTTTCGCCATCAGAGTCCCTGCCTTGCCGGCAGGTAGGCTCTTCGAGTGACTCTGAGGAGGATGAATAATTTTGGTTGTGTATTTGTATCTTAACAGTTTTCGTGGGGGTTAGCTATTATAGATTTGTTATAAAACCAGCAATAATTTCCCGATCAAAAGAAAAGTAATTATGTCAAAAACGAGACACAACAAAGACAATTACCCTCCTATCTTGCCAACATGAAAAAAACAAGCCTTATATGTATTTGTATCCTGATGGGATTTTCAGTCTTGGCACAAAAAGAAGAAAATCTTCAGAGATACACACCCTCAGTATTATTAAGTAAGGGCAATTGGGAATTTAAAAATTTCAACAATATCTACACCCAAACAAAATCTTTCGACAGCGATGGCAAAAAATCTGATACTGGCAGACGAGATACCTATTACACCATGATCAATCAATTTTTGTATGGCCTGTCTCCAAACATTAATATTGGGATGGACTTGTGGATAAAAAGTGTAAATATTTCTGGCATGGATGCCAATCAAAGTCGATCGGGAATTTCCGGTGTTGGGCCTAAAATAAAAATTGCACCTTTTAAAAAACTACCATATTTTTCATGGCAAAGTACTTTCCTGATACCCATAACAAAAGACCTGGAAGGAAGGGACCCAAGCAGCGAAAATCCTTTCTTGTTTTTAGACTGGGACAGGTACCTTTGGATGAACCAGTTTTTTTACGACCGGCAATTGAATGACAAATTCCAGATATTTGTCCAGCTCTCTTTTTGGTACTCAATTGTTCGCGAATCCTCCAGAGATTCCAATTTTCTGGAAACACCAATAAGTGGTTTCATCACCTGGTTTCCTACTACCAGGATTAGTATTTACTTTATGACAGAATACTGGCCCAAGCATCATCAAGAACCATTTTTTGCCTATTTCGTCCAGTCAGGGTTGGGTGGAAAATATCAATTAATTCCAGGATTACTGGAATTGGAGTTGCTTTATACAAATTTTTGGGCCGGTAGTGAAGGTGAGGGTGCCGGGCAGACTTATAACCTGGGCATAAGATTTATTCATTGATTATTGATTGCAAATACTTCGTTTAATTATTAATTATGAATTATAAATTAAACTCGTTATTATCAGTTTTATAATAAATTTTTCAAGTCGTTTAAATTACACATAATCAATGTGTTAAAGTTCTATAACAAATCATTGTGATTGCATATATTGAATAAAAAAATGATGCTAGTTCCACTGGGTTTTAACGAAACTCCACCCCCTGACTTGCACCTCGACAATCCCCAGATTTATTCTGGGGTCTGTCAGCTATTGTCAGCAGCCCATATAATGAAAGCCAAACCAGAAAATAACAACAGCCTTTTCACTCCTGGGATTTTGATGATGTTTTATAGATAGGTCATTTCATATAGCTAACAGATGCCCCGCCACAGCGGACAGGCGGAACCCTGAAATAAATTCAGGGCAGGCAGGTCCGGCAAACAGATACGGGGCAAGTCCGGCAATACGTCACTGCGAACTTTTTGGTTTGGATTGTGGGCTGAAAAAAGTGTGGCAGTCTATAGATGTCCACCACTCCGAATCTTCCGAGAGCGAATCGGAAAAGTATAAATGTTCTAATTCCTTATCTGTCCCTATAGTTTTGCGGGTCT
>CAZDRA010000187.1:3364-6619 GCA_964507705.1 uncultured Roseivirgaceae bacterium
ACAGATACCGGAACAAGTCCGGTAAACAGATACCGGCAATACGTCACTGCGAACTTTTAAGTTTGGATTGTGTGCTGAAAAAAGTGTGGCAGTCTCTAAATGTCCACCGCTCCGAATCCTCCGAGAGTGACTCTAAGAAGGATACAATACTGAATAAAAAAATGATGCAAATTCCACTGGGTTTTAGCAAAACTCCACCACGGTAATTCCCGCACCACCCCGATCTGCATGTTCGTCATTCCAGGAATTGATTTCTTTATACCCTTTTAATTCTTCTCGCAAAACCTCTCTCAAAATACCATCACCTTTTCCATGGATAATCCGCACATTGCCTGCTCCAAAAAGGATGGCATCATCCAAATATGCAGAAAGTAATTTTAGCGCTTCCTCCGCCCTTTTACCCCTGATATCAAGATTGGTGCTAAAAAGTGATCTTCGTTTATTAATATCAATCCCCTTTATAGAAGAGCTTGTCGATTGCTCGATTTTTTTCAAGGCAGTTCGTGATACTTTCTCCAGCCGATTGACTTTTACTTTAGATTTCAAATTCCCGAACATAACTTCCACGGCCTTTTTCCCGATAAGAACTACCTCACCGGCTGCCAACTGCCCTTTGATCCGCACTACATCTCCCAAGCCAATCGATCCTTTTATTATCTTGACCTCTTTTTCTTTCTTGATTACCTTTTCAACTTTAATGCTTTTTTCAAATGTCCGTACTTCTTGTCGATACTTTTTGGTCGTTTCCTTTTCGGCTTTATTTTCTTTTATATTTCTAATCAGGTTTTCTACTCTTTGATTGGTCTCTGCCAATAGATTTTTTGCCTCAATTTTAGCGTTATTAAGAACGACCTTTTTGTTTTCTTCAAGTGTAGATTGAAGATCTTTGTAGTTTTTTATGGTAGCATCCAGTACCCTGTTTTGTTTTTCAAAATGCCTGCTTTGTTCCTCAAAATACTTTTTATCTTTTTCCAATTCTGTCAGCAGGCGATCGAGTTCTACCGCATCAGTACCGACCTTGTTTTTGGCCGATTGTATCAATTGCTTAGAAAGTCCAATTTTTGAGGCAATCTCCAGGGCAAACGAACTGCCGGGCTTGCCAATCTCCAATTGATAAAGAGGCTCCAATTTCTTTACATCAAAACGCATTCTTCCATTTACCAATCCATTATGGGAATCCGCCAGCTTTTTCAGGTTATTATAATGAGTAGTAATAATGCCCATACTGTTTGATTTTGCCAATTGCTCAAGTATTGCCTCTGCAATGGCTCCGCCAAACTGTGGGTCTGTTCCAGATCCAAACTCATCGATCAAAAACAATGTACCCCGAGTTGCATTTTTTAGTAAAAAGTCCATGGATTTCAGGTGAGAGCTGTAAGTACTCAAATCATCCTCGATAGATTGCTCATCGCCAATATCAATAAAAAGATTTTTAAAAATCGTAATAGACGACCCTTCGGTTACAGGAATTGGCATGCCACACTGATACATATATTGTAGCAGGCCCACGGTTTGCAGACACACAGATTTGCCTCCCGCATTTGGTCCGGAAATTAATAATATACGTTTTTGCCTGTCGAGTTGAATATTCAACGGGACAATATCTTTGTCCTGCTTTTGCAGTGCCCGCTTCAAAACCGGATTTATAGCTCCTATCCATTCTATATCATCCTGTTTTTCCAGCCTTGGTATTTGTGCATCAAAATCAATAGAAAATAGTGCCTTTGCCTTAATCAAATCTATGATACCCAAAAATCTATTTCCATCAGCAATATCCTCCCTGTGGATTCCGATCTCTTTTGTAAGGTCGGTCAATATTCGTATTACCTCTCTTTTTTCACTATACGAGAGCTCTTGCAGGTCATTATTAATTTCCAGTACTTCGGCAGGTTCAATAAATAAAATACTGCCCGAAGCGGAAGCATCATGAATAAAACCCTTGACTGATCTTTTATACTCCGACTTTATAGGAATCACCAGCCTGCCGTTTCTAACAGTCAATGAGCTATCTTCAGGCGACATATCAGATTTGCGAGTATCCCTGATCACTCGATCGATTGTTTTTCGTGCACCGAGCTCTTTATTTCTGATTTCCGATCTGATTCTTTTCAGCGCTGAAGATGCACTTTCTCTTATCTCACCCTTCTCATCAATACATCTTTCAATATTGGTTAAAAGCCCAGGGAAAATATTTATGTGCTTTGCCAGAATAGGTATCTCTTCAAAATCATCAGCTTTAGCTTTCAAGAAACTTGACCATGAGCTTAATATTTTCAAAGATTGGTAAATACTTGATATTTCTTCCTTTTCTAAAAAAATACCTTCGACCCTTAGTTTTTGAAGTAGCGATTCAATTTCCGGATAATTCAATGATGGAATATGCTCGGCTGCTTGTACCATCTTCATATATTCCATGGTCTGCCTTGAGTGCTTCAGAATTAAGTCAGGATTGGAAGAAAACCGAATTTTATCTACGTTGCGCTTGCCTTGCTCTCCGGAACAACGGTGTTTTAGCAAATCCCGAATTTTATCGAAACCCAACTTCTGCTCAATATCATGTGGGAAAAGCATATAACCCTGTTACTTATGGGGACCTCTAATAATTCATTCGCATCAAAATTTTCATAGTGATTAAAAGACAAGGAAAATTTATGAAGTCTTATCGGGATAAGTCAAGAAAATTTGACGCAGTATTTAAATCACTATGAAAACCCTTTGGGAACAAAGATAATAAACGATTTGACTTCGTTATATTTATTTTTAATAGCTATGGCTATTAAAAATAAATATGCCTCGCAACTCATTCATTCTCCTTGTTTTTTGAAAGAAATGAATTAATAGAGGTCCCCTTGGTGGCAATTAATCATCGTCTTCCTCGGAGTCTTTAAATTTGGCTTCCGACAATCTTTCTTCCAGGCTCAGCGAGTCTGCGATGATTTCATATATTTTTGATAGGGCTTTTACATCCTCAATATAATATTTAAAACTTTCTCTATAGAGCGAATCGGTCATATTGTGTTCTTCATATAGTCGTTTTTCGTAATAAGCAAAAATCACTTTCGTGGAATCTTTGGATAAACTAAGACCTTTTAACTTTGCTTCAAGGATGTATAATTCTTTAAGAAACCCTGCCAATTGCTCCATAGAGTATAACCCTCCTGGGTTTTCGGCTTTTTTCTTTGTGCAGAATGTGCAAAAACAAATGATAAGAATTAAAAATATTTTTTTCACGGCTGAAAATTACTTAAATAAGTT
>CAZDRA010000188.1:0-6579 GCA_964507705.1 uncultured Roseivirgaceae bacterium
CTTGATCTCATTTAGTAAAGATATAACTTTTTGCTGTATTACTTAGAACTTAGCATGCAAAATCATTATTACTTAATTCTGGAGAAATGGCAACAGTATTAAAAAGTGAACAAAACTTCACAAAATCATCATTTGATTTTAATGAGCAAATTTCCTGGAAAGATGGTTTGATCTATTTCAAAGATGCCACATATTATGATATAGTAAGTCATCTAGAAAATTGGTATGGAGTGAGCATCAAGACAGATAAAATTCCTTTAAAGGAATGGGATTTCAGTGGAAAATTTGAAAATGAAACTATAGAAAATGTTTTGATCGCACTACAGTTTGGTCATGAATTTGAATATGAAATAAATGGAAAAAAAGTAAAAATTAACTTTTAAAAAGATGAAATATCAAGACAGCGGATAGAATCCGTCAAGACAAAAAAACGAGGCCACATGATCCGGTTGGAAGCAGAATCATAAAAAGGCCTCGCCCACATTAATTTTTATCAAATTAACATTTAAAATTATGAATAATTATGTACTAAGGCAAATTGCCATGTTAAGTAAATGGACATTTTATGGACTTATTGCACAGCTTATCTGCACTGGCATTTTATTAGCTGCAGAAGGACAAGCACAGTCAATAAAAAGTGTGAAAGAACATTACATCAGAATTGAGTTGAAAAACAACTCTATCATTGAAGTTTTCAATAAGATTGAACAAAAAACAGGCTACAATTTCGCTTATGAGAAAGGTGAAGTAAACAATGATATTAGATTAAATAAGGCGTATAATGGAAAAGTCCCGGTTGCGGATGTACTTCTCGACATTTCCGAAGAAGCAAATCTAAAATTCAGGCAGGTAAACAAGAGCATTATTGTTTCAGAAAGAAAAGGAGGATTTTCAAAGGAAACAAATCTTGAAATCATTATTCAGGGTATAACAATCACTGGAAGAGTTATATCGTCAGATGACAATGAAGGTCTGCCTGGGGTAAATGTAATAGTTAAAGGTACTGCACTGGGTACTGTGACTGATGTTGAGGGAAACTATAACCTTGAAATTACAAGCGAAGAATCAATATTGGTATTTAGCTCAGTAGGTTACGTGCAGGAAGAGATCACTTGTAGGAAACCAAACAATTATTGATTTAAACATGGCCCCTGATGTCACCGCGCTGGATGAAATTGTAGTTGTAGGTTACGGTACGCAGCAAAAAGTGAACCTAACGGGCGCAGTTTCTTCCGTGACAAGTGATGAACTTGTTAACAGACCAGCAGTAGGTACAATGGATGCAATGCAGGGAACTATGTCAGGAACTGTAATTACCAGGTCAAGTGGATCTCTGGGAGAAGAAAAGTTCAATATTCAGATACGTGGACTAACCTCAGTAAACGCAAATCCTGCGCTTGTGCTCATTGATGGTATTGAGGGAGATATTAGTGATGTGCGTCCTGAAGATATAGAATCTATCTCGGTATTGAAAGATGCTGCCTCTTCTGCCATTTTTGGAGCAAAAGCAGCAGGTGGCGTGGTAATGGTTACTACTAAAAAAGGGAAGTCCGGTAAAACCATGATAGAGTACAATGCCTATTATAGCATGTCAAAAGTAGGCCGGGTAGGTGAAAGGATATCCTCATCAAGAAAGGCTGCCGAAATGAGAAATGAGGCAGACATAAATGCCGGCAAATCCGCCTCTGTGAGCGATGAAGATCTGGATAGGCTTTCTGACCCGAATTTTCTTTGGCGACCACTTCCTTCCAGCCCAAATAAATTTCAGTTTTTCGGAGACTATGATTATGTAGAACAAGTTTCCACAGAATACACACCTATGCAATCGCACAATGTGGCCATAAGCGGTGGAACGGATAACGTTACCTATAGGCTTTCGGGCACCTATTACAAAAATGATGGGATGTTAAAAATTGGCCCGGATAGCAATACCAAATATACCGGCAGGCTCAATCTTGATATGCGTATAAATAAATACATTCACTTGTCTAATGTTTTTTCTTATGCGAGAAATGAAATAGAAAAACCAGTTAAGAATTTAGAAGGGCAATATGGCTTTCTCTATTACATGTACACGTATGCTGGTGCCACTCCTTTATACGATCCCAATGGAAACATCGCTATAGGAGAGAAAATTGGAAGTTTTGATACCAGGATTAAATTCTATGATTTTGCCAACGAAGCAGGAATTACCAAAACGAGCGGGAACAATATGAGGTTAAACTCAGTTCTAACGATTGATAACCTGGTAAAAGGGCTGAAATTTAGGTTAATTGGCGCTGTGGATGCCAACTACGTCAATGTATTTAAAAATCGTAACAGAATATATAAATATGGTATTGATGAATCGATAATCGGAACTCTAGCTGGGAGTCAAGCTGTATATAAGGAAAATAGAAATGACGCTTTTAAAGAATTTCAGTTTATAGCAGATTATGACCTTAAGATCAACGATCATTCAATAACTGCTTTAGGAGGATATTCAGCGCAAGAATATCGTTACTCAATGTTTTATGGAGACTCAAGAATTCTAATGAATGGAAACCTGCCAAGCTTCAACTGGGGTGATCAGGATTACATAAATATTGGAGATGAAATCAGAACCAACGCCTTTCAGTCTCTATTTGGAAGAATCGCATATAATTATAAAGGTCGGTATTTGTTAGAAACTAATTTCAGATATGACGGAAGTTCCAAATTGAGCCCTGACAACCGGTACAAGTTTTTCCCATCAGCCTCAGCAGGATGGCGCATAAGTGAAGAATCATGGTTTAACCCTGCATTTATTAATGAATTTAAAATAAGGGGATCCTGGGGTCAGTTAGGAAACGCCGGAGTATTAGGTGATTACGATTACATTGCACTATTACAACGAAACGATAACTTCCTCATGGGGTATAGGAGCGATGCCGGACGACAACGAAGCTATGTATATCAGAACACACTTGCATCAGGTGATATTTCATGGGAGATTATCCAATCAAGCAACATAGGCCTTGATCTTGCCTTATTTGACAACAAGTTTTCGTTTTCCTTTGACTATTTCGAAAAGCGCAATAAAAATATGCTTGCCCGCGTAGAATATCCTTCAGTAATCGGTCTTGGCGTACCAAACCAAAATGCTGGAGAAATGAAAACCTGGGGATGGGAAACAACATTGGGTTGGAGAGAATCCAAGGAAAATTTTAGCTACTATGTAAATGCCAATCTTTCCGATGCGCAAAATGAACTGATTGATTATTTGGGAGCTACTGTGATCAGAGAAGGGAATAACCCTCTATTGGTTGGTCATCCTGTAAATTCCATTTATGGTTATAAAACAGGAGATAGATTTTTTCAGACTCAGGAAGAGGTGGATGCCTGGGCTTTTCAAGACAATAGGACAGGACCAGGTGATGTAAAATATTTAGATCTTAATGGAGATGGCGTGATCTCAGCTGGAGATCAGAGTGAGGAAAATCCTGGAGATTTAAGCTATCTTGGAAACACCGCTCCACGATTTACCTTTGGTTTGCAATCCGGAGTAAGCTGGAAATCACTTGACTTTTCCTTATTCTTACAAGGTGTAGGAAGCAGGGTATTTTTGATGAATACACGAGCGCTAATGCCGTTTGACCGACCTTGGTTTGGACCGCAAAAACATCATGAAGATTATTGGACTCCGGAAAATCCGGATGCTTTTTGGCCAAGGCTTTATACAAAGGGAGGATTTAATTACAAAGCAAGTGAAAAATGGATTCAGAATGCGGCATACCTCAGGATAAAGGATATCCAATTGGGTTATACATTGCCACGTGCCGTTGGGTCAAAAATTGGTATTCAGAGACTTCGAGTCTATGTATCCGGTAGGGATATCTGGGAAACTACTAAAACACTTGACTTTATCGATCCTGAATATCCTAACAACAATACTTATCAGTATCCATTCAGAAGGAGATATACCCTTGGCCTTAACCTCACATTTTAGTGCAGGAAGGATGGTAAATGTATAATATGTATAAAAAATAAAAATCATGATACACAAAATTAAGAATATAACAATAGCGGCATTTTCAGTTCTATTCGTATTGAATGCCTGTGATTTGAATCGGATTCCAGAGACTAATCTGTCAGATGGAGTATTTTGGCAAAATGAAAATGATTTCAAAGAAGCCACACGCTATCTTTATATGGCGGCTGATATAAGTATTTCGGCGTCTCATTATCCGCTATTCGCGGATGTTATGTCAGACAATGCAATTCATCAGGAATTAAATGACATCTCAAACGGAACCTATTTACCCAGTGCAGATTTTGGCCCCTGGGATCAGGATTATAGAATTATCAGGGCGGCAAACAATATAATAGAAAAAGCGGATGTAATTGAATTTGAGTCGATAAAGATGCCTCTTTTTAAAGCGGAAGCACGATTTTTTAGGGCTTATGCCTACGCAGATCTGATTAGAAGATATGGCGATGTCCCTTTAATAATGAGAACTCTTGATGTGGGTGAAGAAGAACTATTTGAACCAAGGGTATCTGTGGAAGTTGTTTTGGAATCGATTTACAGCGACTTGGATTATGCCGCTGAAAACTTACTGTCAAAGGAGGATTTGAGCGTAAGTAGTAATTATAGTGAAGTGACGAAAGGTGCTGCTCTGGCGCTAAAATCTCGTGTAGCATTGAGGCAGGGCACATGGAACAAATTTCATAACAATGCCAATTATGACAAGCATTTGCAAATTGCAAAAGATGCATCGAAGGCGGTATTGGATGGCATGGAATATAACCTGTTTGACTTAATAGATGCAGATGAAGACTATAAACAACTTTTTAAAGCATCTGGCATTGGGCCGGAAAACCGTGAAGCAATATGGGTATGGCAGTATGGAATAGATAACGATAACCGGCTTCGTTTTACTAATTATGGTTCACTTGTAAGCCAGGGTGATTCTATATCCCGATCACTCGTTGATTCCTATCTGTTTATGGATGGACTACCCTTCAATCAATCGCCATTGTACGAAGGGCAATTAAGTTCTCTTTCAGATTTCAATAACAGAGACCCACGGTTAAATGGTTTAGTCGTAAAAAAAGGAGAGGTTTATAATGTTCAGGAGGAGACTTATACACCAAATTTGATTGCAGCTTCAGGATATACAATACAAAAGTACTTCGAATTAATGGAAGAAAGCAATGAACGTAATGGAACAATCGATCTTATTGTCATTAGATATGCCGAGGTATTGCTAAATTATGCAGAAGCTACTTTCGAACTAAACGACGTCATAAGCGATGCGGATTTGGATATTTCCATCAACCTGCTTAGGAGCCGGGTAGGAATGCCAGACTTAAGCAATGCTTTTGTTGCTGCAAATAACTTAAATATGCAGGGAGAGATACGAAGGGAACGCAGGGTAGAGTTGGCCATGGAAGGATTTCGTTATGATGACTTGCTCCGTTGGAAAACAGCCGAAATTGAATTGCCAAAAGCCATTCTTGGGGTCAGGTTGTTCGTAGCCGAATATCCCGGTGTAGATCCATCCGGTCTCAATTACGCAACTTTGAACGGGGAAGATAGCATTCTTGTAATAGAGCCAGCAGACAAGCGGTATTTTGATCCTGCAAAAAATTATCTCTGGCCTTTGCCATTAGATCAGATGGGATTAAATCCTAATTTGGAGCAAAATCCGGGTTGGAATTAATCACTAATAAGCAAAGTCATTTATTATAAAATGACTTTGCTTATTCCAAATAAAAGATTTTTGTTTCTGAGTAAGTTTTTTATTTCTCCAAATAGTTAGCCGATAAGAATGAAATACACTTAAACTATCATATAACAAATTGGGCTACTATATTTTTCAGTTATTACATTGCAATGGTTGGATTAAGCCGCTATATGCATTAGAATTCATCTGTCCCGTAAATAATTGATTATTATTTTGAAATGATAAAAATCAAAGAACCGAAAAGGTTAATGAATATATCGATTAGAAACTGAGTTCGATTTTTTCTCTCTAATGCGTTGTATTAGTGCCCCTTAAAAAGCACATTAATGAAGTTTTTGAGAAACGCGCAATGGAAAAATTGTATTTTTCCCTTAAAAATAGATGTCTTTTTCTAATCCTAACCTGTACTCAAAAGGAATTTAGAAATAAAAAGATATAGAAATCAATTGAGGGATTCCTGAGTTTTCCATGACATCAAAATTCTATTGTTCTTTTATTCCCTTGTTGTAACGTTTCACAATATCTTCGCAAAATGTAGTGTTAGTTTAATTGATTCGAGAATTACTCTGGCTAATATTATTTATTAATTTGTAAACAATCTCCTGCCTTCTTCAGAAAGAAAAAACATATTTTGTATTGACTAAATCTTCAATTATCATTTATTTTAATAAATAGTATACCTAATCAAATAGAATTGAAATAACTCAATGAAGGCTGACTCCTTTAATATTGAAAAGATAAAAGAACAGGTTTCAAAATCTGATGAGTCTGCATTCAGATTATTATTTAAGGTTAAGTTCTAATTAGAACTTAACCGTTTAATCCAACTTGAAAAGTTCGGGCAATTACAATCCGTAAATTAAAAATGCTG
>CAZDRA010000189.1:0-6503 GCA_964507705.1 uncultured Roseivirgaceae bacterium
AATTCATTCCATCTATTTTGAAGTTGAATAATATAGGAAGGGTCTTTGATAAACCTTTTCCACCAAAATGGAATTGATGCTGAGTGATCGCAAACGTAATTAAAATCCCATGCCCAGCCGTTGGTGTCTCCTCCATTGCAGTAATCGGCATTACCAAAGGCCAGATTGTAGTCCCACAATGGGCCAATTGTTAGCATTCCTCCTTTACTATCTTTGTCTTTATATAGAAATGTGCTAAGTCGATAGCCATCTACATTTCTGGTCAATTCATTGATAATAGCAAAATCAATAAACGATTCTATATTTATATGTTTTCGATACCCTATTTCTAAGTCACGAAACTTAGGGCCTGCCAGCACATGTTCAAATTGTGTAATGTATTCTTGGATGTATTTTCTTTGCTCAATTGTAATTACCTCTTCTCTTGGGTAATGAAATTGAAAACGTATTTTTTGTTCCGGATCTTGATTTGGTGGTGTATATGGAGATTCCCAATTAAGTCCCAGTTTAGAACTTGTAAACTTATCTATTTTAACTATATATCCACCAGTCAAATCATCACCACTATTTTCTTCAGGGTTCAATTTATTTATATCTACTCTGTTTTTATCTCGTTTTATTTTTTCTGTTAAGACATATACACCTTGATATTTATCATTAATAAATAATTCATATAATTTGGTTCTGGGAGCATACCATCCCAATTCTCTTCCAAGCTTGTAAGTGAGTATATTTCTGATCAGCGTTTTGTCAGAGTAGGGTGCTGATAATATCCAATCTTCTTCCGATGGTAATCCAAGAATTGAGGCAGAAGTATCTGCACCAGAAGCGGTCCATAGTTCAACGGCGAATTGTTTTTTAGGAAAACTAAGGGATGATGATCCCCTGAGTTCTATACCAATATTTCCATTATATCCATTTATTGGGTCATCTATATTATTTATTAGTCCTGAGCCATTATTAATAATTTCCATAGAGGCATTTATTTTAGGTTCATCTGGAATACTTTTGCCTTTGGTGTCAATTTTAATTAAAGGGAGATATGATGAGTTGAAGTTAATCGGGGGCTTAAACCAATCTGGGACATTTTGATATATAGTTGAATTTACGTTTAAACCAATATTGAGAAAGAAATTAGAGCTAAGGTCTGAAGATGTTGTATTTATATTATGTACCTGGATTGCAAGAATATTTTCACCTTGAATGAGGTTTTCAATAATTTCTGACTTTGTGAAAATGATTTCTTCCGGATATAAGCCTTGATAAAGCCTTGCCTCATGTTGCGAATCAGCGAGTTGATTAAAGGAGGGACGAATTCCACTAATACCACTTCTTAAAAATTCTTTTCCATTAAGATAGGCTACAAAAGCGTCATCATAATCAGCCAAAAAAATGGCCTCTTCTATTTGAGAAGGGTCAGTGATATTAAACTTTATCCTCAGATAAACAGAACTTACGCTGCTAATGATAGTGCTGTCATCATTGTCTCCATAACCAAAACCTCCTTTACCACTTAACCATGTGTCTGCGTTAAAATCAATATTTATCCAGTTGGAAGGAGGTTCATTTGCTCCTTCAAAATACTTCCATTGATCATTGGATTTCACTATAGTTTCCCAATGATCTACAGGGCTTTGAGCTTTCAGGTTAGAGCAAAGTAATAGCAAGAGTGTAATAAATGAATAATAGCTAGATCTCATATTTATAGTCGATTTTTTTTCAATAATACTAAATTGAAAATCTGCAAGGCTGTAAGAAATGGTTGAAAATTTTGCTGAAATTATTCCTTTTTTAGCTTTTCAATTAATTTGCCAATGTCTCTTTTTTCAAAAATGGAGATAAACATCATGATGCCTTTTAAAATTAACCCAGGAGGACTTTTTATCAATTTACCAATATCTGCCACTTTTTTATCAATTTCTTTTATGCGTGATGGTCGATCAATATTGTCCAATAGGGCGAGCTCCAATGCGTTGACCCAGGCAAAATCTCTGGATTTTTTAATACTGAAATTGATAATTTTCTCATCTTTTTTGAATAAAAAAATATCTACTATTTTCATGACAAAGGAAGCCTTTCCAAGTCCCTTTTGTATTGTGTTGGTGAGTTCGCTCAATATTTGATTGACTTTCATGAAGTCGTTTTTAAGATTGATAATTTCTAAGCCACTTGCCACCTTTGCTGCTGCTACTGCCAAATCTAAATTGATGTGTGCGTTCATTCCCAACAAAATGTGCTGGATAATAGCTAAGCGATCCATCTTGACATCAAAAGCAATGGCCCACGATTCAGGAGTTTCTATATATAGTTCATTATTTCTGTAGGCCTCAATGTACAGGTTGGCGAAGGTGACATCGAATACCTCCATTAACTTGGGGTTTTCGAACCTTCCATCCAATAGCCCTTCTTTTATTTCTACAGTAGTCCTTTGATATACATATGCAAAAACACCAAGGTAGTTTTTCTGACTAATGGCCTCATTAATAATGAGATCGAGATTTCCTATAACCTCATCTATGGTTTTGGAAGGGATAAACGCTTGTATTGATTTTTTAGGCATTTTGTTATAAAGTTATTGGAAATTGTAAGGTGATTATTGATGATGTAATTTATAAAATTTGCTTCAAACACAAACTTCCTATTGTAGGCAGGTGCTTTGTAGAAACGAAATTACAACGAAAATTTGCAGTGCACCAAAAAATCAATGGTTGATAATTGCGAGAATTAAATTAAAAACTTTAGCATTGCTAAAATTTTGATTGTCGCAAAAAGTAAAGAGAAAGAGATGGTAATTAGTGGGATACAACAAATAGGAGTAGGAGTTGCAAATCTTTATGAAGCATGGGATTGGTACAGAAAATATTTTGGGATTGATATAAGAATTTTTGAAGAAGAAGCGGTTGCCAGTCTTATGTTGCCATACACTGGCGGAAAGCCCCAAAGTCGAAGAGCAGCTTTAGCATTAAACCTACAAGGTGGAGGTGGATTTGAAATTTGGCAATATACCCAGAGGAAACCTTTAAAACCTATTCATAAACCTGCCCTTGGTGATTTAGGAATTTTTGCGGCAAAGATAAAATGCAAAAATGCCCAAGAAACTTATGATTTTTTTTATGAGTCAGGATTAAATTTATTGGGTAAAGTTCATCAATGCCCAGCAGGGATAAATAATTTTTTTGTTGAAGATCCTTATGGGAATATTTTCAATGTTGTAGAAAGTGATTCATGGTTTAAAAACGAAAATAAGTTAACCGGAGGAAGTTTTGGCGCAATTATAGGCGTGACAGATATGGAAGTTTCCAAAGAATTTTACAAAACAATATTGGGGTACGACCAAGTAGTATATGAAACCTCTGGCCAAACAGAAGGTTTGGAAATGGTTCCTGAAGGAGGAGGGGATTTTGAAAGAGTATTACTTAAGCACTCGCAACCTCGCCAAGGAAATTTTAGTCCGATATTCGGACCTAGTCAAATTGAACTTATCAAAACAGTTGACAGAACTCCAAATAAAATATTTGAGGGCAGATATTGGGGAGATTTGGGATTTATCCATTTAACTTTTGATATCATCGGGTTTGATGAACTCAGAGATATTTGTGCAAATGCAGGATATCCTTTTACAGTGGATAGTACAGCCAATCAAGAAGGAGACAGTTTTGACATGGGAGAAGCTGCTGGTCATTTTTCATACATTGAAGACCCAGACGGTGCGCTCATCGAATTTATTGAAACGCATAAAGTTCCTATTGTAAAAAAACTTGGTTTATACCTTAACCTTAAAAATAGGAATCCAGAAAAACCTCTGTCAAAGTGGATTTTAAGAGCATTCGCTTTTAATAGAGTAAAGGGTTAGAAAAACAGTCAATAATTCTGGGTATATCTTATATCCGCTTTGACTTATTGCATCATGAGAAAAAGATAATTTTTATTCAATTTACACATTAGAAATGCTATTTTGGTATGTATTAAAACAGCATTTCTAATCCATAATTTTATCTCATGAAAAGATCCATCGCAGTTATTTTTTCATCTCTTGTTTTTTTATTTTCCTGTAATCAAACTCCCCCACCTGATCCAATTGGCCCTCTGCCTTCAGAAAGGCAGCTTAAATGGCATGAACTCGAATTTTATGCCTTTGTCCATTTCAATATGAATACGTTTACAGATATGGAATGGGGATTGGGCGGAGAATCTCCCAAGTTGTTTAATCCTACCAATCTGGATACCCGGCAATGGGCTAAAGTTTGTAAGGATGCCGGGATGAAAGGAATTATTCTCACTGCCAAGCATCATGACGGTTTTTGCCTGTGGCCATCAGCATACACTGAGCATTCAGTCAAAAAATCCCCCTGGAAAAATGGCGAAGGCGATGTAGTCAGGGAATTGGCCGATGCCTGTAAGGAATATGGATTGAAACTGGGACTCTACCTTTCACCATGGGACAGAAATCATGCAGACTACAGCACAGACATTTATATCACTTATTTCAGAAACCAGTTGACAGAATTAATGACCAACTATGGCGATGTTTTTGAAGTGTGGTTTGATGGTGCAAATGGCGGCACCGGATATTATGGAGGAGCCAATGAAAATAGAAAAGTTGATCGAAAAACGTATTACGATTGGCCAAAAGCCTATGAAATCGTTCGTGACAACCAGCCTTTTGCAATGATGTTTAGCGATGCAGGACCCGATGTACGGTGGGTTGGTAATGAATCGGGTTGGGCAGGAGAAACAAACTGGTCGATTTTAAGAAGGGATGAATTTTGGCCGGGATCTCCAAACTACAAACAATTGACAAACGGTCATGAAGATGGTACGCATTGGCTTCCGGCTGAAGTAGATGTCTCCATCCGTCCCGGGTGGTACTATCACAAATCTGAAGATCATAAAGTGAGATCGGTGAAAACGCTCGTCGATATTTATTACAATTCTATTGGAAGAAATGCCTCTTTTTTGTTGAATTTCCCGGTTGACACCAGGGGACTCATTCACGAAAATGATATTGATCATTTGATGAAAATGGTAAATGTGATCAAAAAGGACTTTGAGACAAATTTGGCGACCGGTGTATCTGTTGAGGCATCAAACGTGCGTGGTAATTCAGGAAAATTTAATGCAAAAAAAGTAATCGGTGGAAACAAAGATAGCTATTGGGCAACTGACGATGGGGTAGTTGCTGCCTCTGTAACTATTGATTTTGGAAAGGAAACGACATTTAATAGATTTTTGGTGCAAGAGTATATTCCACTTGGCCAGCGAGTTAAGAAGTTTTCCATCGAAGCATTTATTAATGGTGAATGGAATGAAATCGATACGCAAACAACCATTGGATACAAGCGAATATTGAGATTTGACAATGTGACCGCCACTAAATTGAGGTTTAATATATTAGATGCAAAGGCCTGCCCGGTTATTTCAAATATTGAGGTGTACCACGCACCAAAACTGATGGTGCCTCCCATGATAAACAGGGATAAAAAGGGCTCTATTTCCATAAAGGCATTCGATAGTGAACTGGAAATTCGTTTCACAAAAGACGGTACCACGCCAAGTATTTCATCAGAAAAATATACGAATGTCTTTGATTTGACTGGCAAAGGACAAATCAATGCCATTGCCTATGATCCTGAAACAGGCGAGCAAAGCCCGGTGACATCCCAAAACTTTGACATCAGTAAAACAAAGTGGACTATAATATCACCTGATTCTGAAAAAGATCCTCGAACTAAATTTATTGTCGATGCCAATGAGCAGAGTATATGGAAAAGCAATCCTAAAGATGGGCTTCCTCAGTCTGTAGTTATTGATTTAGGCGAATTACTTATACTAAAAGGCTTTTCTTATTTGCCAACCCAACATCGGTATATCGATGGAACGGTTTCTTATTACCAATTCTTTGTGAGCAAAGACGGAAAAATCTGGGAGAATGCTGTTTTGGAAGGCGAGTTTAGCAACATTAAAAATAATCCAATTCTACAAATTAAATCTTTTGATGCTGTTGAGGGCAGGTACATCAAGTTTGTAGGAAAAAAGGAAATAAATGAAAAGGACTTTATCACAATTGCCGAACTTGGGATTATCACAGAATAGGTTAATATATATCCATAAAACATGCTAATTATGAAAATCATAAATTTATTCATTGGGCTTTTGTTAATATCTTGCACTTCTTCTTTTGCTCAAAAGACACTGGATGAGATTTTGCCAATAAGAGGATTTAGCATCTCTTCCCCAAAATCAGATGGCATTGATCGTTTTGTCAAGTTCATTGACGAAGAGCTCGGCCCGAAAAAAGTCAATGCACTCATTTTGAGGCTGGAATACAATTATCAATTTGAAAGCCATCCGGAATTGAGAGATGAAGATGCATTGTCGAAAAACGATGTAAAAAAATTGGTGGAAGTTTGCGAAAAATACGACATCAACCTTATTCCACAAATCAATTTGCTCGGGCATCAGTCCTGGCATAGTAAGTTAAGTAACCTGCTGACAGTCTATCC
>CAZDRA010000190.1:0-6463 GCA_964507705.1 uncultured Roseivirgaceae bacterium
AGAACGACTTTTTTTCTGTTTACATAATTATTCCAGTTAATAAGGCAAACCAGTACCTATTAATAACCAATTTTTTGACCAAGGGCTATTGTCACCGTCACTGCCTATAAACGCTGTTGGCTCCAACTTATCTATGGCTGCACTTGCATTTGCGGTATTTAGAGAAATTTCCTGATCAAAATGATAGAAAAAACGAAGTGGTAATGCTTGTCTTATAGCTGATACTCCAGCTTTTAGATCCGGTAAACCGGTTCTTCTGTAGTCAAACCAGGATTCGGCAGCTGCTGTCCAGCTTGCTATCCACTTTTGCTCGATAATGCTTTCCAAACCTGAATATGGTGCTCCGGTAATATAATCGTCAAAATCATCCCCAACACCCCAAGCATTCATCGATTGTTGAATTCCTGCTTCATAATGTGCTTCTGGGGTTCCGCTTCCCCAACCATACGATGCCGCCTCTGAAAGAATAAAATGAACCTCGGCAGCAGACATTATTCTCATCAATAATAATGGCCCGTTGGTCTCCTTATACATATCATTCAATTGCGAAGCATGTGGATTTAGTTCACCCTGAGGAATATTTGGATTCAAATTATATACTGGCGGAAACCACGCAGCAGGAGGAATACCTACATATTCCTGATCAAAATTAATACTATCCTTGAAATTTTCGATATAATCATCCACAATATCTTGAGAGATTTCTCGCATACCATTTACTAGTCGATCTATACCTGAACCAGCTACCAGTACTAATGGTATCTCAATTTTATTTGCCCAAACTCCTAACCTGGGATCATCCAGAGCTTGTAGAGTCTCGACCAAAGTAGCACATAATTTTAATCTATTATACCTACCACTTTCACTGGCATCAAATACAGTGTTAGAATCCCATGAATCTGATGGAGAAGTACCAATAAAATCAACATTTGCATCATCATCTGCACTGATAATCAAAGGGTATTTTGCCGGATTAGAAGTGATATTGTTGATCCCATTTTGTGCTGTCCCCGGATCTTTAGCAGATAATCTCATATAATATCTTAGTGCCAGAGAGTTTGCAAACTTTCTCCATTTTTCTACATCTCCTCCATACAAAACATCCTGAACCTTATCAATATTAGCATAGGAATCCTGATCTTGAGACAATAGCGTATTTGCGGCTTCTAGATCAGCAAGAATGCCAGTGTAAATATCTTTCTGATCGTCAAAAACTGGTTTGAAATTATCAGGGCCTTCTTCTGCTTTTAGTGCTGCTGAATAAGGGGCGTCACCCCATAGATCGGCGATCAATCCAAAAGCATAGGCTCTCATCACCAAACCTACTCCTTCATGAAATGGAAATTCTCCGTCCACAGCCTTATTGTAATACTCATCACTGTTTCTTAAGACACCGTAGTAACCGGACCATGGATGACTATTAACATCCCACTCATAACTGTTATGACCACCAGACCAACCATCTTTTTGCGTGTGCTGCATGACTCCGGCTATATTGCCAAATCCTAAATTGACTACATTTTGTGATATACCCGTTATTATGGTAGGCAACAACAAATTAAGGTCTGCGACCTCAGGATCAACTCCATTTGGGTTGATATTCAATTCATCAAGATCTCTACAAGAAATGGTAAATGCAAATACCAAACTTAAAAGAATTATAAACTTATTTTTTATTATATACATGATCTTAAATTTTATTTTTATTAAAAAGTAAACCCAAGTTTAAACCCGATAGGAAGTACCCATGGATTGGCATTATAAAATTCTATTCCCTGGCTAAAACCATTTCCACTTGGCTTAAAAGCTCTTTCAGGATCAATTCCAAAGTTAGAATCCTTGGTCCATAACATGATGTTTCGACTATAGATGGAAATGTTCACATCTTGCATCCCTATTCTATTTGCGACTGTGGAAGGGAGTCTGTAGCTTAAAGAAATTTCCCTCAATTTAACATAGTCGGCATCAAACATATTGGTCGTACTTACATCCCAAGGATAGCTCGCTGCAATAGGAATGAATTCTGTTCCATCTTCACCCAGATTTTCGATATACTCTCCATTCTCATCAATAATAACTCCAGGTATAAACACAGCATCAATAACTTCAACACCACTATAACTTTCTGGGAAACCACCTGATTCCGGTGTTGGACCTCCAACCGGTCTTAATTTTTCACCTAATAATAATCGATCTGCGTTATCAAGAACCCATTGCTTCAATTCCGGACTTGGTCCACCAGCCAATTCACCGGGATTCACCATTTGATCAAGCCAATCTTTATTAATTTGACCATCTACAAACCTACGCCAAGTACCTGATACATATTGACCTCCCGATCTCCAGTCAATGGTCATATTTAATGAAAATCTCTTATAAGTAAGTACGGATTGTAAACCTAAAATAAAATCCGGATTGTAATTTCCTATTTTGGTAAGTTCATCTTCCACATCCCATGATGCAGCAAGACCTGGGCCTTTCAGAATGGGATAATTATAATAAGGAGAGCTTTCATCTTTGACCCTTCTTATTTTATTGCCATACATATTACCTACCACTCCATCTTGCGGCTGGCCATTATCTACAACATCACTTTGATATCCTTCGACATAACCAATAGATCTGACCTTTTCAGAATTCCAGAAATTAACAAAATCAACATCATCTGGCAATTCTTTAATTACCGTTTCATTTGTAGTGAAATTCATATCCAGATCCCATGTCCAATTATTTGTACGTATAGGTGTGCCACCTATTAATATTTCCCAGCCTCTGCTTTGCATAAGTCCCGCATTAATTTGGATTCCACTAAAACCTGAAGACGCTGCTAAGGGAATACTTAATATTTGATCTATATTATCAGTGGTATAGTAAGTCCCTTCAAATCTAAGCCTGTTATTAAACATTTTTATATCTGTACCAATCTCTAAGGAAGTAGCTGTTTCAGACCTAAGGTTTGGTGCTAACAATCCACTTGCTTTCGTTAGCCTTGTTGCTTCTCCCCATTGTCCGGCATCACCATAGGTATTAACCAATCTATAAGGCCCTGTATCGTTGCCCACTTGCGCCCAACCTGCTCTTAATTTAAGCATATCTAAATTTCTCATTTCAAATACTTCATTTATCAAAAAGCTGTACGAAGCCGATGGGTAAAAATAAGACCTGTTTGCAGCCGGTAAAGAACTTGACCAATCATTTCTGGCTGTCAGGTCCAGATACATTATATTTTTCCAGCTTAAATTTGCTATTCCATAAATACTGTTGATCGCCTTTTCACTTCTACTATTTCTGTATAATAATGACCCTGCACTTATATTTTGAACGGTAAATACATTTGGAACTATCAAACCTGATCCGCTCTTAGCCTCATTGCTTATTCTGGAGCCTGCCTGATAAAGGAGGTTTCCACCAGCAGAAACTGATAGCGTAAAATTTTCCCAATCTTTTTTGTAAGTTCCCATTACCTCTATATTGGTTTCAAGGAATTTACTATCAGCAATACCATAAGTCCCGTTGTTAGGTTCCCTGGTATAACCGGGGGCTATTTTTGTTTCTTGAATTTCATCAGATTTGTTCAACATATAGCGGCCCATTAGACTAAAGGATGGTGAAATCTCCCAGTTAGCCACTAAATTACCATAGACTCTATATCTGGTAAAACTATTGTTTACCTCGTTTGCTAAAAAATATGGATTTTGATAGTCTGGGGAAACCCGTTTCACATTATTCCCCGATCCATAATCCTTGAGTTTTTGAATATCAATATTTGGAGGAAGAAAATAAGCCCATTGTAATGGGTTTGTTCCCCTGGATCCTGCAGGTCTGTTATTAGACCAGGATTTATTGAAGTTTATATTTGTACTAATTGTTAATTTATCCCATAGTTTTGACGAAACGGCTACGGAAAAGCTATTTCTAAACAGATCAGAATTTGGAATTAATCCAGAAGATGTCAGATTAGTAAAACCCAATCTATAGTTTAAATCTTTAGTACTGTTGGAAACAGACGCACTATTGATTGTAGAAAAAGCATAGTCATTTAAAAAATTTTTAACATTATCAGGGTAAGATATAAGTTCTGTTGGAATTCTTTCTCCATTTGCATCTAATGGCGCATCCCATTGTAAAGCCCAATAACCTCTATCTAATTCAGGTCCAGTAGCTACTCCATCACTTGTGCTGACTTCTGGCAATACTCCTCCTCCGACATTTTCAGGTCTAAACGAGAAAAATCCGGTAGCAAATCGAGAGTCTGTATTAAAAAATCTACTCGGTATATCAAAAACCGTATTTGATGAAATGGACACTTTCATGCCCTGGCCCTCTTTTGCTCTTTTTGTTGTGATAATCACTACGCCGTTACCAGCCCTGGTACCATATAAGGCAGCTGCGCTGGGCCCTTTTAGAATAGTTACACTCTCGATGCTCTCAGGATCCAGATCGGAGATCGCATTCCCAAAATCAACTTCGTTACGATTACCACTCCCACCAACATTGTTTATTGTACTTGCTATTGGCACACCATCCACTATAAATAGTGGTTGATTGTCGGTGCTTAATGATGTGGCTCCCCTGATTACTATACTCACTGAAGATCCGGCAGTACCTGTTGAATTGATCGTAACACCAGCTACTTTACCGGCCATAGAATTCAAAAAATTCTCATTAGTTACACGAGTGAATTCTTCACCTTTCACTCTTTCAACAGAATACCCAAGTGATCTTTCTTCTCTTTTAATACCCAAGGCAGTAACAACCACCTCACTTAAGGCCGTAATATCTTCAGTCAATTCAATGTCAATTACTGAGCGACTTCCAACTTCTATTTCCTCAGCATTATAGCCAACATAGGAGAATACTAATATGGGATTTTCTCCTTCCACTTCCAGACTATAATTACCGCTAATATCTGTGATAGTTCCTACCTGGCTACCTTTTAGTACCACATTAACACCGGGAAGTCCTTCTCCGTCCAGAGAAGCTATAACTTTTCCTGTTACCGTGACTCCTTGCAAATTTTCAGCATTCGCTGAAAAACCTATTGTCAATAACATACCAATCATCAAAGACGTGAATAACCGGCTTGTTAATTTTCTTATTATATATTTTTGTTTCATAATTTTCATTGATTATTGTTTAAAAAACCTAACTCCCGGGATCAACTTACGACCTCAAAGGTAAGGGCTATAGCATTTGTGTTTAATGGAGCAGCATCTGGCGAAGCTGACAAAAACACAACTATTCTCATGGAACTGTCAGTTATTTCCTGCACCATTACCTTTCTCTGAAAATCTAAAAACCCTACAAATTCAGTCCCTGAAAAATCAAGTGTAGTGACGCCACTATATGTTACCATTCCTCCGGGGCCAAAAACAGAAGGAACGACAAAATCTTCTTCTGCGACATAGGTAAAAGTAGCTCCTGTCTCTGGAGTATATAATCCAGTGCAAAGACCAAAGTCTGCGCCACCATCATTGACTATGCCGGCTCCACCAGTTGTCAAGAACTG
Organism: uncultured Roseivirgaceae bacterium; assembly: GCA_964507705.1. Classification (GTDB taxonomy): domain Bacteria; phylum Bacteroidota; class Bacteroidia; order Cytophagales; family Cyclobacteriaceae; genus JAAUQL01. The sequence goes on from CAZDRA010000190.1 coordinate 5,510, forward strand.
ATATACCAAACCACTAAATGCGGCATTATCGTCTTTTACATCATGACTGTAATTGCCATCAAAGAAAAACGTAAATTCATCTAAATAGACTTCTCCCATCCCCAGGCCTGCTCCAAATATACCCGCCGGTAGTGGGTTGGGCGCTCCGGGGAATGGTGAAAGGTCAGCATCTGCATAGGCAAAATAATCATTTTCGGAATGCGCACCGGAAATTTTCCATGTTTTACCATTTTCTGCTGTCGGCCCTCCCGTCAGCAATACATACGGAGTGAGCGCAATCCCCAGATTAACAGTATCACCGGCAGTTCCTGTACCACCTGTTACGGAAAGAATAGCAGTGTAAAACCCACCATCTGTGTAAACATGAACAGGGTCTTTTTCAGTGCTCGTTTCACCATCTCCAAAATCCCAAAGATAAGTATTGGCATTGTGGGTTAAAGATGTAAACGCTACCTGCTTATCATCAACACTGAAATGAATAATAGCTGATGTGGGCAAGTTAACTTTCGTCTCCTCACTACATGAAAAAATCATCAGCGTCAGCAACAAGAATGTGCTAAAAAATTTTAGTTGAATTTGTTTCATATTGAAAAATTTAAGTTGAACAAGTTTTATTAAATCTAATTTTTATAGACTGGCCTATATTAATAATTATGTGACCCTACTATATCTCCTAATTGTCACTATTGTTTTTGACTATAAAGTTTACTAAACAAATATATAATAATATAGTATGCATGCATACTATTATAAAAGAAAATATTTCATTAAAAAAGAAATTATGCAGACATATTTCACTAAAACCATATAAATTATTAGAAATATGCTATTACTTAATTTTATGTTGGTACAAATTTTTAAAATCTAATCAATGAACATGTATATCTGGGATACTTGGAAGACTTCAGATTACTCTTGAAGAGTGTACAACAAATTGCATATTAAAATTGCTGG
>CAZDRA010000191.1:0-6430 GCA_964507705.1 uncultured Roseivirgaceae bacterium
TAAAACAACTTCGTAAGAAAAATAGCACGGAGTTTCTGCGCAGTCTGACGGTTTGTGTATGAGTAGTTGCGTTGTTTAAGCAACTAATTTAGCAAATACAAACCGAATAGAAAATCTGCGAGGATTTTCGTAAGTAGGTTCTTACCAAGCAATTAATTTTATACGGTGTTGTAAAACGTATTTATTCAGTCGCTAATTCCAGAGTTACTCTTTCAAATTGACTATTTGGATTCACATTTATTTTATAACTATACTTTCCGTTTTCTAATGGTGTTTCGCCAACATAGTCAATCGGTTGTAGAGTGAAAGTTTCTCCATCAATTTTAAATTCTACAAAAGCATATCTGTACGCTAAATCAAAAGTTTTATATTCAGAGTTTGAATTTGAATTTAAGTTCCCAAATTCAACCATTTCTCCAGAAGCATTTACATTTATATTTTCATAATTAAATTCGCTCACATTTGAAATTCGAATTTGTAAATCTTTAGGTTCGTTTGTGTCTTCAGTTGAAGAACATCCATAAAAAATTACAATTGTAAATAATAGAATAAATATTTTTTTCATAATTCAAGTTTTAATTTCTGTTCGTCGTTCAGTTATATGTTTTACAACGTCTCGGCTATGGTTAGTACGGGATTTCGAAGGACTGAACTTTCGGTCTTGCACTTAGCCAAATTTTTAATTTTTTCTTTTCAAATATTAACGCAAAATTGAAAATTTTGCGGACTTTGTTAAAGGCACTTCACTTTGGGTCAAGCACCAAAACCTGTATTAACTATAGCCATTGTTGAACCAAACCTAAAGGTAGCGATTCTTTGAGTTAGAAAGGTTATCGTTAAATTCTTCATAATCAAAAATATAAAATTATGAAGAATTAAATGTCAAAAACACAGGAAGGTCAACGCACTTTGACCAATTTTGAAAGAAGGCTTCGGGTAGCCAATCGCTCTGAGCAAACCATCAGAAACTACGTTCGCGGCGTGCGAGGGCTAATGGATTTCCATTGCCGTGTGCCACATGAATTGGACATCGATCAGGTTATCGACTTTCTCAATGACTTGCAGGTTGAAAAAGAGCGCAATTGGCGCACCGTAAAGATCTATGTTGCTGCCATGAGATGGTATTATCAACATATGGCTGATGAACTCGAAATGGCGAAACAGATTCCTTATCCCAAAGAGAAGCCCTCTTTGCCAAAGATACTCTGCAGAGAAGAGCTAACATTATTATTTGATTCCTGTCTTAACAAGAAACATCGGGTCATGTTCCGCTTGTTGTATTCTTCTGGGTTGCGCAGAGGGGAAATACTGCGACTAACAGTTGAATACTTGATCACCAAAGATGGTAAATGTCGCATCCGTATCAATTGCAGTAAAGGCAACAAGGATCGTTATACTGTCTTATCCAAAAAGGTACTTGCCGAACTTCGCCAGTACTACCGTTCCTACAGGCCGAAAAATTATCTGTTTAACGGTAGATATAAAGGCAGTCCCATGACTGCCGGAGGACTGCGCCACGCATTAAGCTCTGCTATAAAAAGAGCCGGCATCAAAAAAGATGTGAACCTCCATATTCTCAGGCATTGTTTCGCTTCCCATGCTTTGGAAGAAGGCATGAATTTGAAGACACTGCAATACTTGCTGGGGCACAGTTCCATCAAGACGACTATGATCTATCTGCATATCAGTGAAGTTCCTCTGTCCAAAGCCTTCAGCCCGCTGGATGCCTGGGAGAAATAATTGATGCCCGATATGGCGAAAGTGCTCAATCGTTTTTCCGGTGAGTATCTCAAAGATCATCCGGTAAGCATTGTACAACTGAAACTGACTCATGACATCCGCCAATGCCGTGGGTGGTCATGTGACTGCATGCACCGCTTGCGGGCATATCAAGGTGCATTACAATAGTTGTGGCAACAGGGGCTGCCCTCAGTGCCAGGGAGTGAATAAAGAAAAGTGGATATTGGAGCGAGAATACGACCTACTACCTGTTAAGTACTTTCATGTCGTTTTCACGCTCCCGGGACAATTACGCCCCATCTGCTATCAGAATAAGAAGTTGATCTACAACCTGTTGTTTACCTGTGCCTGGGAGACTTTAGATACGTTCTCAAAAGATCCGAAACAAAAGCTCCAGGCAAGGATGGGCATGATTGCAGTTTTGCATACCTGGACACAGAAGTTGCTTTATCACCCACACCTGCATTGTATTGTGCCTGCTGGAGGTGTTGATGATGAGGACAACTGGAAAACTACCAAAAGCAACGGTAATTTTCTTTTTCATGTTACAGCTCTGGCACAAACTTTCAGAGGTAAGTTCATGGAAAAACTGATCGGGCTTTACAAACAAAAGAAACTGACTCTGGAAGGGAAGATCGTTCACCTGAAACAGCCGCATGATTTCTGGTTGTTGAAGAAAAAACTCTATGAAACCAATTGGGTAGTCCACGCCGAAGAGCCATTCAAGAACCCAGATTCAGTGATTGAATATTTAGCAAGATATACCCACAAGATTGCAATCTCCAATTACAGGATCAAGGCTATTAGTGAAAGTGATGTCACATTCACCTATCTGGACAGAGCCAACAATAACAAAAAGAAAACCATGACCCTGAGAGCAGATAAGTTTATCTCACGTTTTCTGATGCATGTGTTGCCAAAGAGGTTTTGCAAAATACGGCATTATGGATTTCTTGCCACAAGGATGAAGCAAATCTACCTGCCCCTGATCAGAAAAAGTTTGGGAATGAAAGAACAAGACCAAAACCCAAATATACAGTAAAGGACGTCTTGCGTATCACAAGGGGTATAGACCCGGAACTATGTCCGGAATGTGGGGAGGGAATAATTGTTTGTATTCAGGAATTACCCAGACTCAGAGGATCACCAAATTTCAGAAAATGCAGTTAGTTCCGGCAACCATATTTATTTACAGAACGGCTAAAAACAGCTTGTGCCTATGTCGAAGTTTATGCATAGGAGGCGTACAGGACAGCTATGTCCAAACCATAGGAAATAAGAACATTTTGATAAAGTCAGCTAAGGAAATATTAAAAACGAAGAACAACGGTAAAACCTATCACCGGATATCCATGAATCCGATCAGTCAAAAACCATCGAAAAACCATGAAATCCTCAACAAATGAAACCTCGTATCCAGGAAGGTGAAAGATTGAAATAACACAGGCAGCCACCTGCCAATAACCCCCTTTAGGTTTAGCCTGCCCCGATGCAGATCGGGGTTCAATCCCGAAAGCGTTCGGGAGAAAAATTAGGTGGATCCCCTGGACCACTCTAATTTGATTCCATATTATTACCTGCTGGCTTTATTAAATGAAATCATTATTGTCAACCATTTCACTGATTATGTTGCAATATTATCTATTTTGAAGAATTTAGTCATAACGCTGTATACCAATATGCTATGAGTAGGTTACCAGTTTGAAATTTTTGTTATGTTTCACGTACCTTCTTTGCTACCATAAAATAACTAGATGCATCTTTGTATATCTTTTCAGAGTCTACAGTCTGAAAATTTCCATTTCCCATTAAATCATCTAATTCAGAGCTTTTAAGTCTTCTTATTGGAATAGGAATTATTCCAATTTTGCACAATATCCGAACAAGCTGAATCTGAATTTTCACTGAAAATGACATTTTATCTCGTAAACAAGGTGTTAGAGAAATAAATAACCCTTCTGGCTTTAATAATTCATGTATTCTTTGGGTAACATTATGTGGGTTTGGTACGGTGTGTAACATATTGAAAGCCAAAATCGTATCAAAAGATTCCTTTCTATATCTTTCATCAAAAATATCCGTTTGTACGAAATTTATATTTTCTACTTTACTAAGAACTGCTTTCTCTTTTGCTATTTCAATCATTTTAGATGATATATCAATAGCATGAATCTCTTTCACATGGTTGGCAATTTCACAGGATGTTGTACCAGTTCCACATCCATAATCCAAAACAATATTACTGCTCTTGAGAAGTTTTTTAGTGTTTTCCCTAGACTTACTATGAATATATTCAAAACGCTCTTCGGTTTTATCATAGTTTTTTGAAGCATTATCCCAGAACTTCTTCGATTTATTCATTTTATTATTATTTCTGTTTAAGAGTAACAACTACTATTCTAAAATATTTAATCTAGAAGTGGCTCACATTCGAAACCTTTACTTTTGACCATTTGAATAATATCATGCTCCTTGAGGTCATTAGATTCAATCCGAAGAACATTGTCAATATCTTCTATATCAACTGACCAGCATTTGATAAGCACAATTGAATTGAATTCTGTTTCAATACTCTTTATTAAAGCTTCAGAATTGATATTCGTTTTTAAGACATATATGTATTCATACATTATTTATAATTTTTTCTTTATGAATTTGTCTTTGGAAGCATCATAAGTAAAAACTTCATCCAACGAAACCTTAAATACCTTAGCAATTCTAAATGCTAGTTCAAGTGACGGAAAGTATTTTCCACCTTCAATAGCTGCTAAGGTTTGCCTAGTAACCCCAACCTCTCGAGCCAATTGCTGCTGAGTCATTTCATTCTTAAAAAAACGAAGGGTTCTTATTTTATTTTGAATATGTCCTTTATTCATCTTATACCCCTGTATTATATAAATAAATTTTCCAAACATCATTTGTTATTGCAGAAGCAAGTCCAAAAACAAAAAGTGTTAAGAACATATACTGCACTGAATATCCCATTGAAATAGGGATCATAGCAGCTACAAATCCAACAACAAAGACCCAATGGCTATAACGGTCAGATTTCATTTCAATTAATCTGTCTCTCTCATCCATAAACTCTAATTCATTTTCTATCTTATGACCAGCTTTTATGGTTTGAAAGATTGCAAAAATGATGTGTAATATAATTTTTGCAATGACCATTACTCCAATCATCTTTAATGTGAAACTCCCCCAAAATTGAATTTCAGGATTTATTGAAACGGTCATGTTATCTTGAGTTCCGAAGCTATAGATTAAAAAGCATCCTACTAATAAAACAGTAGTAACAAGATTATACAGCGCTTTTTGAGCTAACATCGACATTTTATCTTCATTTTTTGACATGTTCATGTTTTTTTATGTTATATAATATTTACTTTGTGAATATATTTATTTACACAAAGTAAAAAATATTATTCTTAATGACAAGAAACTTTAACATTTATTTTTTGTTAATACATATAATTAACTGGTAATCAGGATTTAATATTTTATTTTTTACAAATTAGTGCAGGTAATTAAATTGCTTTTGGGGTAATGAAAAGCAATATCAATTTTAATAGTGTATCTATTGATATAAGCCTTGATAGTTGAGACACTTCTTTTTTATGGCAAAGATAGCAAAATGTCGTGACGGGTTGTGTCAGGGGTTGGTTTAGCTTGCTGCTAACGTTTGGTATAAGAATAGTAGCGGATTTCAAGGCTCTGACCTTTCAATTTATCACTAAACTTTGTACAAAAATACAACCTTTGAATTTAGCACTAAAACCGCTATTATTTTTATACATTACCACCAGTTTTTTATTCCGTTATTACTTCATTTTCGGTTATTGTTTCATCATTGATCTTTTTATTTAGTTTCCATAGCCAATATATTCCGCCTAATGGAATTCCAAAAGTCCAAACTGAACTTAAATATCCCATATAATTAAAACTTAGTCCAAGCATAATTTGAAAACTCAGTAAACTAAATGACAATCCATTTACTGCACTAAATGAAATAGCAGGAACATTGAAAAATAGAACACCAAGATATTTTAGCCATTTTTTCTTTAAGTCACTTTTTTTAATTAATCGTATAACATAAATGTTAAAAATTAATACCAATATTGGTAAAATTCCGAATAACCAAAAGAAAAGCATATTTGGTATTTTTTCTTTAATATCGAGCATATTGATATTTAGTATTTTATTTGAGTTATCATCAAATATAATTTCAAAAACACCAAATTCTTTTTCGTTTGCGAATTGAATTTGGTGTTTTTGTTGTATTCGGTTCAGTACTTTCGCCTTCAACAGTAGAAAATGTTTTATTCGCTGTTATAAACTTATATTCTAAATTTTCTCCAAAATTATTTACTATTAACTTTCGAAAGTTCGGGAAACCACTTTTCAAAGTGTCAAGATTTGTGTTTTTAAAGGCTTCGTGTTCAGTCGCCATAAAGGTTAAACTTTTTTCGTAGTCTTCCTGAATTAAACTTTCTACAAAATTTTCGGTTGTCTCTTTATAAGTAAAAGAGTTTTTAATAAAATCACAACTTGTAAGTGTGATTATTAATAATAACGCTAATATTTTTGTTATTTTTTTCATTCGTTTTTAATTGGTGGTAACGATTGGTATATGGAAAGTAGGGCAGTAGAAAGTACTGAACTTTCAATCTTTCACGGACTTTGTAAATGG
>CAZDRA010000192.1:0-6290 GCA_964507705.1 uncultured Roseivirgaceae bacterium
TAATAATCAATTTCGCCTGATGGGTTTTTGCAAACAAAATCCACTTCAGTATTTCGGGCAGTACCTGTCCATACTTTATTGCCTCTACGTATTAGTTCTAAATAAACAATATTTTCTAATATATGGCCTCGTTCTGTAATTCTCTCTTTACCTACCAAAATATTCAATAAACCTGCGTCCACCAAATAATATTTTTCTTGTGTAGCCAATTGTTTTTTGCCTTTTATATCAAAGCGGTTTACTTTGTAAAATACAAAACTTGTTACCAAATAATCCAAATATTTTTCAACCGTAGCGTGATGTATATTTTGTCCGTCTTGTTTTAGTGTTTTGGAAATATTACTTGGCGAAAGTTGGTTTCCAATATTAGATGCTACAAACTTTACAATGTTTGCAAAAGCACGTTTATCGTTTATTTGATGTCGTTGTGTTATGTCTTTTTCGATTATTGTTTTGTAAATGGCATCAAGATATTCGTATATTTTATCAAAACCGCTTTCACGCAATTCAACACCTTTTGGTAATGAGGTTTCGTTAACGTAATCAAAAAACAAGGCTTCGAAATTGAGGTACTTGTTACTCGTGTCAATATTGCGAGCTGTTAAGTATTCTTTAAACGAGAAGGGTAAAATAGAAATTTCAATGTAACGACCGCTCAATAAAGTTGCCAATTCGCTGCTCAACAAAAAAGCATTTGAACCTGTAATGTAAATATCTGTATTTTCTGTGGCAAAAAGCCCGTCCACTAATTTCTCGAAAAATGGTATATTTTGCACTTCATCCAAAAAAATATAGTTGGTTTTATTGGGTTGTATTTTGTCCTTTATATCAATATATATATCACCCCACGTTTTGTCCAGATAATTTTCGGGCAGTTCGAAATTGTAAAATTGTATTTGCCGTTTACCGATACTCTGTTTTAACAAATGCTTTTGATAAATTTCAAGCAAAGTACTTTTACCTGACCTACGCAAGCCGCTCACTACTTTTATAAGGTCTTTATCTTTATACGACAGTAGTTTGTCTATGTACTCCTTTCGATTTGTGTATTTATCCATTGGACAAAGTTGTAAATTAAATCATCAAAACTTGCGACAATTGTATTTTTTGATAATTTCGTAGTTTGCTGTTTTTCCATTGACCACAATGATTTCGGTTAGGCGGCCGAACTGGCTTTCAAACCTCCTAACTGTCCGGATTTGATTAAAGTTTTTGCATTTATTTCTTATGTGAGTACTAATCTAATGTAATTAAAATGACTAATCGTTACATGAGTATAAACCTTTCTGCCCCACCAAAGCGGACAGGCGGCAAGGCAAGTTTCTGTAGTTTCCAGAAGACTACCATTACCTTGTAGATTGTTCACTAAAAATTATAAGCAGTAGTATCAATATTATTACCTCTTGTGCCATTCAATCTTTTCCAAAAACCTTCCCTTTCTTTTATAGATATAAAATCTTCAGCAAAAGCCTGTTCAAAATCTATTTCAGGATCGTACATTTTGGATGGTAATGCGCGCAAGGTATCATAGACTATGGGAATAGATGGAATGTCAGCTTTCATTTTTTTACTAATAAATTTCCTCACCATTTTTGCTTGAAAAGGATCCGTTGCCAGTGCAATTTTTCTAAAGCCCAACTTCATGGCTTTTTTATAAGAATAGTAAATATTTTCCGTGCTATGTTCGGCTTTGATTTCTGTAAATATATTTTGTTTTGGAATGCCCAGAGCCACTCCATACAAAGCCATAATTTTAGCTTCGTAATATGGCGAATATACTGCCCCGCCCGAATACATTATATTTTTTGCAATGCCGCAGCCGTATAAATATTTCGACCAATAAACACGAGTTTTCATGGTATCGCTCCATTTTCCATTCTCAAAAGGTACGCCGGGAACAATAATAATATCATAGCTTTTGTCCTGTGAAGCAATGAGTATTTCCCTGGATTTTTGAGAAGAATATGAACAAGAGCTGATGAGCAAAAACAACAATGGTATAAATAGAGGAAATAGTTTTGTCAATATTTTTTTCATAATGCAAAATCTATTTTTTTTATGCAAAATCACCAATAAATTAATCAATTATGAATATCAATCTACAAGGTAAAAATGCAATCGTCTGTGGAAGTACACAAGGTATTGGAAAATCCATAGCAATTGAGTTGGCGGCACTTGGTGCAAATGTTACTCTATTTGCCCGAAATGAAGATGCTCTAAAAAAAATTGTCGAAACCCTTGATAAATCCATGGGACAATCACACGGATACATATCGGCAGATTTTTCAGATACAAAGGCGGTAAAGCATGCCATTTCTGATTTTGTAAAAACTGTATCAGCCATACATATATTGATAAATAACTCTGGAGGTCCGGCGCCAGGTTTGGCCATTGATGCCGACGACGAGGATTTTTTAAATGCCTTTTCGCAACATCTTTTATCTAATCAGCACTTGGCACAAGCCGTGGTGCCACTTATGAAAAAAGAAAAATACGGACGAATTATCAACATCATTTCAATATCCGTAAGAACACCGATAATGGGCCTTGGAGTTTCCAATACTATTCGCGGAGCAGTAGCGAGTTGGGCCAAGACATTGAGCAATGAGCTGGGTCCTTTTGGCATTACAGTAAATAATATTTTACCGGGATTGACCAATACAGGCCGCCTCGAAAGCTTAATAAAATCCAGGGCAAATGACCGAAAAGTGAGTGTAGAAACAATAGTAGAAGAAATGAAAAATAGCATTCCGGCCAGGAGATTTGCCGATCCTGCTGAAACAGCAGCCTTGGCTGGGTTTTTAGCATCTCCTTCAGCAGGATTCATCAATGGAGAAAGCATAAGGGTCGATGGTGGGGCTACGCCATCAATTTGATAGGATGCGCAAAATCAATTTATTTTACCTGAAATGATTTTGAAAATCAAGAGTCTAATCGAGAGAATTCTATAAAGTCGCCTTCTTTCACACCAAATTTATCACAAAATCCCGCAGCAGTTTCTACCACATATTTGGCTTTTTTGAATGACGGAATCGGTGACTGTGAGTAGGGTTGAGTATGTTTATAAATGGTAACGATCTCTTTATTTCCATTGATGTAAATGATGTCAAGGGACAATTTAGTATTGAGCATCCAAAAAGACTGATTACGCTCATACTCCATAATAAATAACATAGCCCTGTCATACGACATACTCGATCTGTACATCATACCTTGGGTGCGCTCCTGGTCATTATCAGCAATTTCTAACTCCACTTGCTTGATGGTGTCTTTTTCAGGATCAAGAAAAACCAGCGTACCTTCCTTGGAAAATTTTGGGAATTTATTTATATTACTCTCAAAGCATTTTTTTCTGATTGAAAGTTTTGAAAACAGTCAGCAATCATGTCAAATTATTTCTTTGAATGCAATCAAATATATCCCTGACGATAGGGGATTTATTGATTCTTAACACAGGTTAATTTTATGTTAAGTCTTTATTTTCAATCCCAGATTCTACAACCTATCTATTTGATGATAACGTCCAGTATAAAGAATTTTTGGATAAACTATCAAGACGGAAAGAAAAGAGCGAAGCAAAATCAAAAAGTTCAGTTGTAATGCGTACCAATGAGAAAAGAGTTGACATAAGTGAAGAATTAGCAAAAAAGGTAGATCTATCTGATAGCGCCATGACCGAAAATAAATTCGTTTATCAGCAGGATATTATAAAGGAATACTCAGTAGACGGATTAATTGGTAGCTTTAAGAAAACAAATATTAGTAGTAATTCTAATTCATCTGGAAGAATAGCTTGGCAACCAATTATTGGTAATTCATATATTTATTTATATGAAGATAAGTATTACCAAGGATCGCCCTATATGGTGTTAATAAATAATGGGATTTACGAACATGAAGAATTTGAACATTATCAGCATAATGTGGGTTGGTTTAACGACAAAGCTTCTTCCTATAGAGTAAGAAACGGTACAACAAGAACAATGCAAGTCTCGTTTTGGCAGCACGATAATGAAGGAGGACATGTAATAGGACACATTATCCCTGCAAGACAAGGTGCTACTACTTATTCAGCTGTTAATGCTGATCTTTACCAAATGAAACTAAATCCAGGTTGTTGGATTTTCTGTGATAAGTGGGAGGATAAAATCAGCTCTGTAAGTTATTCATGGTTTAGGGGTGATGATATTAACTGGGTTGGAAATCCAATCTCATTTACCGATGTTGTAAATCTTAATATTCTTACAGATTACCCGTATGAATATATTTGGCCGTATTCAAACAAAAGATATCTTTCTCTGCAAAAATCAATTGCAACTAATGGATGGAACGCAGGTGCGGCTTCAGCTTATCTTGCAGGGGAGACTTATGGATTGGAATATCAAATTGAATCTCTTGACACCGATATTATGTTTGGGTTGTCCGAGGTAAATACCGGGGGTCCCTCTTGGAATACAATAGATTATAATGTCTATATTTCAGATTATAGAGGGGATGTTATTCAAATTTGGCAAAGAGGGGTTCAAAAAGCAACATATCCTTATCAATATAATATTGGAGATGTTATTACGGTGGCTAATCACGCTAGCGCTGGATTTGTTGGGTTTTATCATAATGACAACTTTATGTATAGCCTACCAACTGCTGGCAATGCACTATATATGGACTGTGCTGTTTATAGCGGTAATTCGGTTATAAGAAAAATTCACAGATAAGAACAACATGAAATTCATCGCAACTATTCTAACGTGTTCATTACTTACTCTTCCCCTGTATGGACAGGATACAAAAGGATTAATCTTATCTGTGAGTACAGGTTTTGGAGCAGAAAATAAAAAAATAGAATCTATTTATCAAGGTTTCAGTCAGTTTGAAAATAGGGAAATTGTTTATATAAAAGCATTGACAGTTGGAGTTGGAAAACATTTAAGTAAAAATATTCAAGTTGGTGCGGACATATCTTATTATTGGACTACACTAAAATATTTTCCAGATTACTTACTAGGAAATATACCCTTGGAGCCTTCAATAAACGAGCTTAATTGGATTTCTGGAGGTGTCTGGGGGAAATACTTATTCTTCCCTAATTCCAGATTTAATCTAGGAATTATGAGTTCTGTTGGTGCACATATAGGATATCCTAAAAGCATGGGAATTAACAATTTAGAAAGGCATAATAAGCTTTACATTGGCGTGCATGGAGGGGTTGAATACAATCTCTCCAAGAGAATCAACTTTTCTTATTATTTTGGGATCGGAAAATATAAAAATTTGATTACGGCCGCTTATGTTTTCAGGTAGAATTATATCCATCAATAATTTAGATTGAAGTAGCCCAAGAATAAAATGAATTATTCAAAGAGCAATCTCATAGGCGATTTTGGTGAATTCTATATATTGATGAGTTTGCGAGTGTGCAGTCTCTTGTTTTCAGATATACGAAAATTCAAATTTTTCTGACTGCTTACAAAATAACCAAATTGAGATTCAATCAGTTCTGGAATTTTACAATTGGTTGAGCAAATATTGGGAACAAAAAGAAATGAAATACAAGAAATATAGTAATGATATATCGCCTGTATATTATATGAAACATAATATTTTGGATAGTATGGTAAATATTAATTAAAATGAATCTGGCAAATTTATTTGCCGTATAAAACTCTCTTTTTATTGGTAAGAGTTATTTGAGCACAAAGACTAATAATGTCTACCTGATAAACAAAATTTTTAACTTGGAAGTTCCAGAACAATAGATTATAATCAGGAAAAAATATCAAGAGTCAAGGCGAAAAAATTCTATAAAATCACCTTCTTTCACACCAAATTTATCACAAAATCCTGCGGAGGTCTCTACTACGTATTTGGCTTTTTTGAATGAAGGTATTGGTGATTGCGAGTAGGGCTGAGTATGTTTATAAATGGTAACTATCTCTTTATTTCCATTGATGTAAATGATATCAAGGGACAATTTGGTATTGAGCATCCAAAAAGACTGATTGCGCTCATACTCCATGATAAAAAGCATCGCCCTATCATACGACATACTCGATCTGTACATCATGCCTTGCGTACGTTCCTGATCGGTATCAGCAATTTCTAACTCCACTTGCTTGATTGTGTCCTTTTCAGGATTGAGAAATAAAAGTGTGCCTTCCAGAGAAAATTGCGGTTCCATGGTTATGGTCTTTTCTGATGTTATCACTTCTTTATTTCCAGAAGAAAAAAAGACATTATACAAGATATAAATTGATGTAAATATCAATAATGCGAGGAGAATTCGTTTGGTT
>CAZDRA010000193.1:0-6260 GCA_964507705.1 uncultured Roseivirgaceae bacterium
GAAGTTCGTTCTTGTATTCTAAATAGTCCAATAAAATAGATGAAAATCGCTTTGATTCCCCAAGATCAATTTTATTTAATATCATATACTTGTTTTAAAATTTGCTCTTTTGTAGGTAAATACAACTGATATTTACTTGCTAAAATAGTATTATTATTATCAGGTAATACCAGTTCTACCACTGCATTGTTTTTATCGGCACATAACAAAATACCTATTGTTGGGTTTTCATCGTCCTGTTTTTCGTATCTGTCGTAATAGTTCACATACATCTGTAATTGCCCAATATCTTGGTGTGCTAGTTTTTGAGTTTTAATCTCGATTACGACAAAACATCTCAACAGGCGATTATAAAACACCAAATCTGCAAAAAACTCATCATCTTGCAGCTGCAGTCGTTTTTGTCGGGCAACAAATGAAAAACCATTACCCATTTCAAGCAAGAAATGTTGAATATTGGTAATTATGGCTTGTTCCAAGTCTTTTTCATAATACTCTGCTTGCGGTTTAAGTCCTAAAAATTCTAAAACCATTGGGTCTTTTATTATCTCTTTGGGATGTTCGGGTTTTGCTTCACCTCTGGCTACAGCAAGTACTTTTTCTTTGTTGGTGCTTAATAGAAGTCGCTCGTAGAGTTGACTGTTAATTTGTCTTTCAAGTTGACGAAACGACCAATTGTTCTTACACGCTTCTTCGATATAGTATGTTCGTTTATCTGTGTCATTAATACGGATAAGTAGTTTGTATTGAGACCAATTCAATTCCGCACGCAGTGTATGTGGAATTTGAAATACTTTATAAAACTGACGGCAAGTTTCAAGCTGTCTTTGAGAAAAACCAGAGCCAAAGATAACAGTCAGTTCTTTTGATAAATTTTCGATTAAAAATGAACCATAATCTGCTCTTTCTTTTCCGTTTTGCTCTTCAATAACTATTTTTTTTCCAATCTCCCAATACATAATTACACGCTCATTATTTACAGCCTAACAGCTTTGTTTTGAGCATTTGTAATGATATCTTTTACTTGCGCTACAAAACTATCTGAGAATGATTTTTCTATTTTATCACTGTTTGCCATTATAATGGTTCGTTACAATTTCCTCAGTCGCTGAAAATGCTAAATGTTCTTCACCGGAACACCAATCAAATCAAACTCCCTCGCTTCGATAATTTTTATATTAGCAAAATCGCCAATTTTCAGATAATTCTCTTTCGCATCTATCAATACTTCATTGTCAACTTCCGGCGAATCATATGCTGTACGACCAATAAAATAACCGGATTCTTTACGATCAATAAGTGTTTTGAATGTCTTACCTATTTTCTTTTCGTTAAGTTCCAAAGAAATTTGCTCCTGAATTTCCATCAATTCACTAGCTCTTTCTTCTTTAATTTCCTGAGGCACGTCATCCTTCAATTGATGTGCAAAGGTTCCTTCTTCGTGAGAATATGTGAAAACTCCAAGGCGTTCAAATTTCCATTTCTTTATAAAATCCTTCAATTCCTGAAACTCTTTTTCTGTTTCCCCCGGATGACCAACAAGCATTGTCGTCCTGATAGCGATGTCTGGTACTTTGCTTCTGATCGTATTCAATAACTTTTCCGTTTTCTCTTTTGTCGTTCCCCTTTTCATAATTTCCAACATATTGGTAGAAGCATGCTGCAATGGGATATCTAGATAGTTACATATCTTGGATTTCTTTGCCATGACATCCAAAATATCTTCCGGAAAACCAGATGGAAAAGCATAGTGCAATCGAATCCATTCTATACCTTCTACATCAGAAAGTTGATCGAGTAACTCGGCAATATTTCTCTTTTTATAAATGTCCAAACCGTAATATGTAGAATCCTGGGCGATAAGCAGCAATTCCTTCACACCATTTCGAGCCAAATTTTTTGCCTCAGTTATGATGGTCTCTATGGGTTTTGATACATGTTTTCCTCTCATGATTGGGATAGCACAAAAAGAGCATGGGCGATCGCAACCTTCAGATATCTTGAGATAGGCGTAATGCTGGGCAGTGGTGATAATTCGCTCACCGATCAACTCATGTTTATAATCAGCCTTAAACTTTTTTAATAATAGCGGCAATTCCATAGTACCAAACCACGCATCGACATTAGGGATTTCATGCTCCAACTCATCCCTATATCTCTGACTCAAGCATCCTGTCACATATACCTTTTCTATTAACCCGTCTTCTTTAGCCTGAGTATATTTCAATATTGTATCAATAGATTCCTGCTTTGCATTATCAATAAATCCGCAAGTATTTACTATCACAATATTATTGTCATGACCATTGGCTTCATGAGCTACAGAAATTCCATTTCCTTTCAATTGCGTCATGATCACCTCAGAGTCAACCAGGTTTTTTGAGCATCCTAGTGTCACAAGATTTACTTTT
The DNA here is from genome assembly GCA_964507705.1 of uncultured Roseivirgaceae bacterium. Taxonomy (GTDB): domain Bacteria; phylum Bacteroidota; class Bacteroidia; order Cytophagales; family Cyclobacteriaceae; genus JAAUQL01. The sequence continues at coordinate 2,412 of CAZDRA010000193.1, forward strand.
GGTTTTTTATTTCCCTTAGTCTTCAATTATATTTTTATTTAAGCTATTGCACATTTCTGTAGAATCGTAAATAATTCTATTGCTTATTAGCAACTTAAATTATTCAGAATTGGGCAACAAAATTAACGAAAATATCAGCCTCTTTGGCATGTTAACCCAATTGGTTAATAATAGCAATTCCTTTGAAAATGAAATGTCGTTAAATTGAATTATTTAGATAAATTTGCGTTTCATTTGGAAATGCTATTTATGCAGGCTGAAAAAAGAAGATCATTTAAATTTATTTTTTTTACAATTGCTATCATTCATGGAAGTATATTTTCTTCGTGTCAAAATGAAAATTGTGTATCAGTATTTAATAATTATCTGTTAGTAGGCTTTGTTGATATTGATACATTAGCATCGGGAAGGGTGGAGTTTCATCCCAAGGATACTTTATTTTATTCGGTTAAGGCAATTGGGAGCGATTCAATATTTTATGATAAAAACACAACCTTGTCCACCTTCAAGTTTCCTGTAAATCCGACAGCAGATATTACCACATTCAAATTGGAAATGATTGATTCGATCAGGTACGATACGCTTTCATTAGACCCCATTAACATCGACACGATATATTATGTCAACCCAAATCCACATACGATTTCTGTTAGCTACGAAAGAAAACTTCGGATAATCTCGGAGGATTGCGGCACTGAGATTGCATATATAAATTTGAATATTGAAGAAATCACTTTTGATACAACCAGTTTAGAGGAAGACAAACTTTCAAGATTTAATGAGGCCAACATTGAAGTATTTTTTTAGCATAGCATTTTGCATCTTCTGTCACACCAGTATTTTAGGCCAGGTAGGCAAATACGCCCCTTCAGCAGTAAAAATTGGTATTGACCCAGGAACATTGGGATATATGCTATTATCTGAGAAAAGAGGTTTTCTTGAGTTCGAAGGAGATATTGATATTGATCGCTTTTTTCTTGTTGCCAACTATGGGACATCGACTTATAAATTAGATGAGCCTACCTACGAATATGAAAACAATGGTTCATACCTGAAATTTGGTGCTGACATAAATTTCATGCATAAAGACCCGCACATGAATGTCGCATTCTTTGGGTTAAGATATGCTTCTTCTTCATTTACTGATAAATTAAGCTATGATACGAAGGGGGAGATTCATACGGATACGCAATGGCCATCAACCCGAGAAACTGTTTCTAACGATAACGCAAAAGCAAATTGGTATGAGATGGTTTCGGGAATTAAAATAAGGGTAGTAAAACAATTGTATATGGGTTTTACCATTAGGTTTAAATTTATGATGAAAGTAAAGCAAATAGATAATCTGAGGCCATATTATATTCCCGGCTACGGCAACAATATCAACCCTTCAACTTTTGGATTTAATTATTATGTGTCGTACAGATTGCCATTCAGAAAAAAAATAATTTACTCTGATAGCAAAAATAAGGTGATACCTGAAAAAAAATAAAAAGAGTGGAAAAAAGGAAAAGGAGACTAAGAAATTAAGGAATAGTAAATGCGTTTACTATTTGTCTGTCTTACTAAAAAAGGAATCTACAAATTCTATCTTATTAAAAATCTGTAAGTCATTTACTTTTTCACCAACGCCAATATATTTTACGGGAATTTTAAACTCATCACAAATTCCAAGGACAACACCACCTTTGGCAGTACCATCAAGTTTTGTAATTGCAAGAGATGTTACATCGGTAGCCTTAGTAAATTCCCGGGCCTGAACTACTGCATTTTGCCCAGTACTTCCATCCAAAACCAGCATCACTTCATGAGGTGCTTCCTCTCTGAATTTTTGGATAACTTTTTTGATTTTAGTCAATTCATTCATGAGGTTTACTTTGGTATGCAGTCTTCCGGCAGTATCAATAATTACCAAATCCGCACCTGAGTTTACCCCCTCTTTCACGGCATCAAAGGCAACAGAAGCGGGATCGGTATTCATACCATGTGATACTACCTGCACACCAGCTCGCTCGCCCCATAGTTTCAGTTGATCTACTGCGGCAGCCCTGAAAGTATCCGCTGCTCCCAATATCACTTTTTTACCCTGATTTTTAAATTGGGCTGCCAATTTTCCTATGGTTGTAGTTTTGCCAACACCATTCACACCAACCACAAGTATAATATAAGGTTTAATATCATTCGGAAGTTCAAAATCCTGAAGACCATCATCATTGCTTTCATCCAATAGACCCGCGATTTCTTCTTTTAAGATGCTATCAAGTTCATTGGTATTGAGGTATTTATCTTTGGCTACCCGGGCTTCTATTCGCTCAATGATTTTAATGGTTGTGCCAACACCAACATCAGAGGTGATTAGGGCTTCTTCAAGTTCATCAAGAACTTCTTCATCGACTGTTGATTTGCCTACAACTGCCTTGCCAAGCTTAGAAAAAAAACTGGTCTTGCTTTTTTCTAACCCCTTCTCAAGGGTTTCCTTATTTTTTTTTGAGAAAAACTTGAACATATCTTTGGAACAGTTAGGTAAGAAAAGAGAAAAAAAAATCCCTTGTAAGGGATTCTTAAAATTAGAAAACTTTATTCTAACTATTTTTTCGCTAACAATTCTTTCACGTGATCTACGCTCACAATTTCTTCTTTGAAAGAATATGCTCCTGTTTTTTCAGATTTGATAGCCCTGATGACTTTAGCGTAATTTTTTCCGCCTTTTGTTTTTAGCGTTGCTACAACTTTCTTAGCCATGATTATTTAATTTCTTTGTGAAGTGTATTTTTTCTCAAGATTGGATTGAATTTTTTAAGCTCCAATCGTTGCGTAGTGTTCTTCCTGTTTTTCGTAGTGATATAACGGGAAGTTCCTGGCATGCCTGAGTTTTTATGCTCTGTGCATTCCATAATAACTTGAACCCTATTTCCCCTTTTTGCCATTATTAATGATGTTTATAATCTAATAATTATAATAAATTATTGCCCTGTTTTCTAACTTTCTTCAATACTGCCGTAATTCCATTCTTATTAATCGTGCGAATTGCTGACGTTGAAACCTTTAAAGTAACCCATCTATCTTCTTCAGGGATATAAAATCTCTTCTTTTGTAAGTTGGGATAAAACCTTCTTTTGGTCTTGTTATTAGCATGAGAAACATTGTTCCCAACCATGGGTTTCTTCCCTGTTATTTGACAAACTCTAGCCATTTCTTTATGTAAATTATCTCGAATTTCAAATTGGACTGCAAAGTTGCGGAAAAATATTCTAAGATCAAAACTGACTAATTATATTTTTAATTAAACATTAAGTCAAAGGCTATATCTCATTTTGGGGTGTCAGATATAAACATATATTTTTATTGTGGGTCATCAGAATAGCAATAAACTCCATGATTTTTTGTGGCACCAAATCGCATCAATCAAATTATGCTGAATCAAATTGCCGAAATGGAATCTCAATTATTTTGAACTTAACTTCGCTGTCAAATCTACAGATGAACCTGAAGGTTTGCAACCCATTTATTAGAAAATGGCGCAGACCTACAGCATTTACAAAATATACTGGGCTACAGCTGTAGTAAGACTACAGGTATTATTAAACTACTCCTTGATTTCTTAAATTTGAACAAAAAAATATTATGTGGTTAAAAACCCCATTAGGCCTATCTAATTATTTTGGCGGATGTTGTGATTGGCTTTCAAACTAATATCTTTAGAAATAAATCATAGCTATTTTATAGCGATGTGTTGTAAGAAATACACCAAGCACCTATAAATTTGATTAATTTTTCATAGTAAATTCTGAGAGTATTGAATGTTTAGTAAATTTGGATTATGAAAGTAATTGACCAACATATTGATGA
>CAZDRA010000194.1:0-6198 GCA_964507705.1 uncultured Roseivirgaceae bacterium
ATGGATTAGAAAATACAACGGGATGGTGGAATACCATTGTCGCAGAAGATTTTGACGGTGATGGCGATGAAGATTTAGTAGCGGGTAATCTTGGTCTGAATTATAATTATCAGGCCACGGAGCATGAATCTTTTGACGTCTATGCAAAGGATTTTGATAACAATGGCACTACGGAAATAGTATTGGCGTATTATGCTGATAGCATTCAATACCCTGTCAGAGACAGGGTAAGTTCTACAGCTCAAATGCAATCCTTAGAGTTTAAGTTTAGAAATTATAGTGCTTTTGCCAGGGCAAGCTTAGAAGATGTTTATACAAGGGATGCTCTAAAATCATCGTTGCATTATCAGGCAAAAACCTTCGCCAGCAGTTATCTTGAAAATAGGAGTGAGGCAGGGAATAAAAAGTTTGTTGTAACCCAGCTTCCCAATGAGGCTCAAATATCGAGTATCAATGGTATGACGACTGGAGATTTTAATCAAGACGGTAATTTGGATATACTTACCGTAGGCAATCTTTTTGTATCAGAAATAGAAACGCCAAGAAACGATGCGTATTATGGTCTGCTCTTAACTGGAGATGGGCAAGGTTCTTTTGTTCCTGTTCCCTATGGTACAAGCGGTTTTGTAGTCCCAGGAGATGCAAAATCTATGGCGCAAATAAAAACTAAAAAGAGCAAATTGATCTTAGTGGCAAATAACAATCATGCATTGCAAGTGTTTGAGGTGGGGCAATAATTCTGTTTGGCTAAATAACATTCAGTATTCATTCGATCATGGATGGAATAGACAAACAAGAAGTAAATAGGAAAACTAAACTAAATATTATGGAGAAATTATCAACACATAAAAAAATTTCAGGATATTATATGGAGCTGTTAGTAACTTTGTCTTTTGGACTGGCCTCCTGTTCGATCCAGGATAAAAAACAAATTTATCAGGAGTCTGTCCAGCCCACAATACACGTGGAGGATCATTCCGGTTTTGATAGAGAAATGTGGCCTGTTACCGGAGGAATTCCTTTTCCAAAGGGCACCGTAAGTGATGTCGATAATATTGGAATAGAAGGAATCCCATCACAGACAAGAATTCTTTCGCGTTGGAGTGATGGATCAATTAAATGGGCACTAATTGATTATCAAGTCCATATTAGTGCAAATAGTAAAACCGCCCATCAGGTAATACTATCCGCAACACCTTCTATCGGCGGTAATGTCCTTACGGAAACAGATAAGGAAATTATAGTAGATACCGGTGTTTTAAAGTTTAGAATAAGTAAGCAACATTTCAGTTTTTTGGATCAGGTATGGTTAGACCTCAACAAAAACGGAACATACGAACCTGATGAACAGATTGTAAAAACAAATAGTGGACAGGATCATTTTCTTGATCTACAGGCTAATAACCCGGATCGTCCTACCATTCCGTATGCTATCCGAAATTTAAATTCGGGCACATCACGACCAATTAAGAATGAGTTGCCCACTGTGAAAGGTGGCTCACGCTGGATTCGACCGGAGGGAGGAGGCGCAGAGACAAGAAAATATGCAAGCGATGGTTTGTACAAAGCTGTAGTTGTAGAACATGGGCCCCTGCGAACTGTAATAAAATTGAAAGGCCGTCTCGGTTCTGCCAACGATGACAGCGATTATACGATATGGATTCACGCCTATATGGGAAAGCCGTTTATTCGTATACAGCACAATTTTATGTTTAGAGGAAACCCACAGATAACAAATATCAGACGCATAGGATTAAAACTTCCTTTGGCTTTTGATACACCTCCAAAATTTAAAGCTGCGGGGTTGACAAAGCAGGTATCACTAATTAAGAAGGACAACGCGTATTTATTTAATACTGGTCCACATGATGTTTTTCACTTGGAATATAAAAGCTTCCCATTGAATTGGGAAGTAAAAGCTGGAAATCAAAATATTACTGGAACTGAGAAAACGGGTGGGTGGATAGATGTTAGTTCGGAAAAATTTGGTGTCACTATGTCAATGAAAGATATGGCATATAAATATCCAAAAGAACTATCTTATAATGCTAACGAGAACTCACTTAACGCATGGATGTGGCCTGACCATGGCAATTTGGTATTAGATATGCGGGCTTCGGGATGGCCGTATGGGATGCAGGGTGTTAGTTTCACTCACGATATTTTCTATTCGTTTCACGGACCAGGTGAAGAAAACCAAAGTGAAGTATTTGCTGCAAAAGCAGACGACATGCCTCAACCTTATGCAAACCCGGAATGGTACAGTTACAAAGGCACAAAGGCTGCAGGCATGATTATGCCTTTTGATGATTCCGAATTCCCGAAAACTGAAGCATTATTGGCTACCGGTACAGCTTTTATCGAGCGATCCATGACAGAGTTTGGCTGGCTGGGCATGTTGAATTATGGTGACTTAATGTTTATGTATGCTTACCACAAGGGAAATAGAGCATTAGGTACCTGGGGTTTTTCTCGCAGACCCGATGACTATGACGGATGGAGACGGGGTAATACCATGATCAGCTACCGAATGTTTATGCAATATCTGCGCACTGGGGAATACCGATATTGGAAAGCGGCTTCAGCACATCTGAAGTTTGTACGCGATGCTTTGATAAAACATTACAATAGTGAAGACAGTCGTTTTATTGGATATGGCAGGCGGCACTCAGCCTATTGGGGCATTACCCCAAGAGATGAAAGTGACAGATCTGGTGGCGTAGCCTGGGATGGCTATGGCTCCAATTGGTTGGGGCATTACCTGCATTGGAATCTGACTGGTGATTGGAGAACGTATGAGGTTATTGATGAAATCCGTTCAGCATGGAATATATGGGGGAATGAAGATATAGATCAGTTGAAAGGTGGTGCTTTTGTAGGATTAAAAATTTTTAGCAGTATTCCCGGATATGAACAGGCAAAAAACGAAGCAGAAAATTTCAGGGCCTCTGCTGTTGACCGGATAACGAATCCCGCAGATATATGGCGGGATAATACCTATTACTTTGGCTATGGACTTTATCTTCAGGATGAGGATGATTCTACTATCAGGCAGGCAATTATGGATTGGTGGAGCGTCGATGAAAATCATCAGCCTGATGATTATGGGTATTGGCATCGTGAATCGATGGCAGCTGCATATTGGGCAGCTAAAGGTAGTCAAGCTGCCCGCGATAGCATTTACAATAAATTGGCTAAACTCGGAAGCACGGAAAATCAGAACGGCTCTCGAATTGAGTCTCAAAACGTGCTTTACAAAAGATATGGAGTTTCGGGTTTATTTGAATGCGACATAGTGCCACTGGCCAATGCAGTCACGCCAAGATATTGGATAGTCAAAGATGGCATTTTGCAAGCTGAGTGGAATGATCCTAAATCTGCGAAAATTGGTATTGACCCTGGATATTGGCGGGCAAAAGATGATATAATGCAAATGCAATGGGATGAACCATTAGGAATGGCGGTTCTTGATCATTACCGTGAGAACGCAAAAGCTATTTCTAAAAGTTCTAAATAGTAATTTTATTTATTTTACATTCACTTAATTTACTTTGACTGCTAATGAAAAATTGTGTCAGAAAGCAAGGTGATTCGGTAAGAAAATATATTAGCCGGATCAGTACAAAACAAATCATCAAAGAAAGGATAATTTCTCTTTTCTCAATAATTATTGGAATAATCTTTTTGTTTTCAATACCTGGTAATTCACAAGGGATACCTTTTTCTTATTGCCCCGTTCAAGATCAATCCAACAACATCCGTGATTATCTGGTAACATCCGCCAAGGAAGTGACCGATCAGTTTTTTGTTGGAATCGAAACGCTTAAAGATTGGCAAAGTGTTCGCGATCAACGCTATCAGGAATTTTTAGAGATGATGAGCCTCTACGATGTACCGATGACTGGTGAGCGTCCGCCACTAAATGTAAAAAAAGTAGGTACTATCCGGAAAGAGGGATATAAAATAGAAAAAATCTATTATGAATCCCTGCCGGATTTATATGTTCCTGCCAATCTCTATGTCCCGGATGGGATCACAGATCCTGTACCGGCTATATTGTATGTATGCGGTCATGCACGCAATCAAAAAGTTTACTACCAAGGCCTCGCCCGAAAATTTGCTCAATTGGGCTTTGTTTGTCTGATTATCGAAACAATCCAATGGGGAGAAGTACTTGGAGAACATTGGGGAGCTAATCAAAGGGGTTGGTTTCATTGGTATAGTCGGGGATATACTCCTGGCGGGGTGGAATTATGGAATGGTATTCGCGGTTTGGATTTGTTAAGCCAATTACCTGAGGTTGACAAAGAAAGGTTAGGAGTAACCGGAGCTTCCGGTGGAGGATCACAAAGCTGGTATCTGGCTGCCGCCGATCCTCGTATTAAAGCTGCTGCTCCCGCTGCAGGAGGGGAAACACTGGAAGCTGAAATTCAACAAAGAACCATTGATGATCATTGCGACTGCATGGTACCGGTAAACACCTATCAGAGAGATTTCGCGGATATTGGCGCGCTGATTGCTCCCCGGCCACTTATGATAGCCGCCCCTAACCGAGATGCACTCTTTGCCATTGAATCTGTTCGCAGGCTACATGAAGACGTAGGGAAAGCTTATGCACTCTACGATGCTTCCCAAAACCTATCATTGATTGAAGCTGATGGCAGGCATAGCGATCGTAGCACATTGCGGCCACAAATATTCTCCTTTTTTATAAAACATCTGATGGGCAAGGAAATTTCCCCGGATCAAATATGTGATATTGACAAGTCACCGGAATCACAATTATCTGAAGATGAATTACAAGTATATATACACGGGGCACCGGAAAATGATCGAACTACTACTATTCAGGACTCATTTATTACGCTGGCTCAAGCTCCTCAAATAGAAAATGAAGAGCAATTAGAATCCTACAAGTCTGAGGTAGTTGATTTTTTAAATGCCAGAACTTTTAGTGCTTTCCCTGTAGTACCGGAACTCCTGGACATGAAATTAGAATACAGAACAGCTGATGAGGCAAAATTCGGCGTCCAGAAATTCAGTTTTGTATCAGAAAAAGGATGGCGTTTAAAATTTACCATTCATTGGAATCAGCCTAGAGAAAAACCACAACCCATTCTTCTGGTATTGAGAAATCCCGGTGAAAACCGTAAAGCTTCAGAAAAATTTATTGAAGGGATAGATGAAAATTTAAGTATCGTATATTTTGAGGCTCGGGGTATAGGAGAAACCGGTTGGGCACCCGAATTACAATGGCATATTCGTAGGGCTGCAGCATGGACCGGACGCACAGTTGCCTCCATGCGAGTTTACGATGTGCTGCGATGCCTGGAGGCCCTGAGGTTCCTACCCGGAGTAGAAGATAATAATATCAGTCTGGCTTCTCAAGGTGAAATGACTGCTATTGCGCTATATGCATCGCTATTGGATAAAAAAATCAATACGATAATTATTAAACATCCACCGATGAGCCAGAATATGGGTAGTCAGCCAGATGGAAGGGGTGAGGCCATTGAGATGTTAAACTGCTTGCGGATCACCGATTTGGCCCAGGTAGCAGGTTCTCTTTTGCCTACAAAATTTGTAGGAATAGGTGAATTACCGGAAACATACCAATGGACGAAATCAGTTTATAATAAAATTAAACCGGATTACTATCAAACAATTAGTAAGCTTTCAGAATGGGAAAACCAGTAATAAGATGAAAATAGATCTACATAATTGTCACTTGTACTCCCTGGTACCGTTAATCATGTTATATACACAAACGTACTATCTCTGTTGGTTCACTACTTGAGCCAATTGTTTTCTTCGCTATAGCTTCTATAACTTTTGTCAATAACCTGAACACTGACAATGCCACTCTTGTTTTTCTTCTTCCTGACAAACATGAATCTGGAAGGTAACAAAACACCTCTCACGGAATCAAATCGTACACTTTCCCCAAATGTTCGCAAAAGTGTCGAAAACAGGGAAAAATTGGAAACCAGATTATTTTCTTTGGAAAAGATAAGAGTCAGATGCTCTTTCAAAAACCATGAAAGATACTTGTATAAAAAGTCCTAGTTTTTCAAACCTTTGAACGCAAAAGGAAGTATAAACTAAAATATAAATCTTACCGAAAAAACCACTCTTCTGAATAGCCGCCTTTTCGTTATTTCTACATCATCGATATCCCATGGTCGATAATAAACATAT
>CAZDRA010000195.1:0-6055 GCA_964507705.1 uncultured Roseivirgaceae bacterium
TGCTATTTGAAAAAAGCAAGCCGGTGTTAATGGAAGAATCCTATCCTGCCCTGGATAAACTTGTAGGAATACTGCTTGAAAATCCAGACCTGAAAATTGAACTGGCGGGTCATACAGATGGTCTGGGTTCTCAAAAAGCAAAGCAGACCCTATCTTACCGCAGGGTCCAGAGAATTAAAAATTATCTTTTGGAGTATGGTATAGATCGCAAGCGAATAGAAACAGTTGGGTATGGAGGTTCCAAACCAGTTGCTCCAAATGACAGTGAAGAAAATCGGTCAAAAAACAGAAGGGTAGAAATTAAAGTGCTGGATGTGGGGACGTAGAATATTATCAATAATATTCCTTCAGACAAAAGACTGTGATTGTTGGCAAAAAATTAAAAATTGTCTCCGCTATTTACACGGATAGTAGTAGAATATCAGGTGATCCAATTTTCATTTTTTGATTTCTGTCTTGAATCTTATAATTTTAGCCTTTAAGTATTTTTAGCGATAGAGATTCATAAATTATATGAATTCTAAATATTTTTTTTAGTATGCATAAATCTTCTTTGTTTGAGTTGATTATTTACATTCGGACACATCCAAACAAAATTTCCCTTTTTAGACATTCCAAAAACACTCATACATGAAATGAAAAAATCTATTTTTTTACTTTTTGGTTTAGGTGTCTTTTTTAACGCATTTTCTCAGTCAGACTACCGAGAGGGTTACATTATTACCAATAATAATGATACCATCGATGGGTTTATTGATTACAGAAAAACATACCATTGCAGGTTTAAAAATCAATTACCTAACAGAGAGTTTATTACTTATACTCCAGGTGAAATTTTTGGATATGGCTTTGTTGAGGATAAATTTTATATAAGCAAGGTCATGCCAATTTCTGAATATTTTACTTCAAAAGTCTTTTTAGAATGCCTGATCAGGGGATCTGTATCATTATATAGAAATAGTACTGGCTATTATATCGAAAAAGATGATATAGGTATTTACAAGTTAGATGAAAAGGATTCTAAAATAATAACTGAGGAAGGTAAATCAATGATAATTCATAAAAAAAGATATATTGGAATATTAACATATCTACTTCAAGATTGTAATAGCATAAATAGCCAGATTCAACATTTAAAATTATTAGAAAAATCTCTGGTTCAGCTTATAGAACAATATAATAAATGTGTTTCATCTAAATATATACACTATCAGGCCAGCAAACCCTGGATAAAAGCCGAAATTGGAGTTTATACAGGAATAATATCATCTGATTTGAAGTTCAAGTCCAATCAATACGATTTAAATGTCCAGCCATTAAATAGCTCTGAGTCTTTTACCCTTGGAACTACTGTCTATATTTCCTGGCCAAGATCTCGTGATAGAGTATCGATGAATGTTGGCGCTTTTTATTTAAACACAAAGTTCAGGCTGTATAATTCTATCTCTAAAACAAATGGAGTTGATTACTTTGATGCTAAAATAGAGACTAAAGAGTTAAAAATCCCTTTGGGAATTCAATATAAAATACCCATAGATCGGTTATCTCCTTTTCTGAATGTAGGTATTTCTTCAAGTTTTTATTTAGATAAAAGCGCAAAGTATATACTCGAAACAGAGAACAATAATGTAGTGCAAACTTATGAATACGAACTATTCAATTATAACAATCTCAATTTAGGACTATGGGTTGGGTTGGGAGCAGAATATGATATTTCAAAAAAACTTAATGGAATTTTTGAAATAAGATATGAAATCACCAATGGAATAGTTGATTCAGAAGTAGAAGGTTATTCATCTGGATATTCACATCTATATTTTTTATTTGGAATTAAGTTTAAATAAGGCATGTATAGAAAGATTAATCATTGGATTCTTTTTTTATTATTGATCTTTTCATGCGAAAAAGATACCATTGCCCCTAGAGAATTTCCCAGTATTCGAACGCTTGAAATAACAGAAATCTCAGAGCAAGGGGCACGATTAAGCGGGGAGTTAGTTAGAACAGGGGATGAAGAAATTATTGATTGGGGATTTGTATGGGATGAATACCAAAAACCAACCCTGGGAAACTCAGAAAGCAAAACATTGGTATTTACTCCAGGCCAAACACTATTTAGTTCTGAAATTAGATCAACGCTAATACCTGAAACAACATATTATGTGCGAGCATATGCTAAATCATATTCCTATGTAGTTTATGGTATTGAACTGTCTTTTGAAAGTAAAGGCAGTTTTGGCCCATCCATAGAGGACTTCTTTCCGATGAAAGGAACCCTTGGTGATACCATATCAATAGTAGGCAAAGATTTTAGTAATAAGCCCCATGGAAACATAGTTAAATTCGATACTTTAAAATCTGAAACTGTTTATGCGTCAGACAGCCTGATTCTTACTTTGGTTCCGGAAAACCTTAGAAACAGAAAATCCCAAGTCTCTGTAGAAGTCGCCGGAAAGATCTCTGCAACCGAGATCTTTTTTGAACTAATAGGACCAAAGATTTATGACTATTCACCCAAATCAGGCACTATTGGCGATACGGTAACAATTATTGGTGAGCTGTTTAGTAATCGGATTGAAGAAAATGAAGTTGAGTTTAATAATTTTTCCGCTGAAGTCATTGAAGCTGAATCTAATTTTCTGAAAGTATTGGTTCCGCTTGAAATCAATGGAAACGATTTACTTGTAAGTGTTAAAGTGGCAGATATCACTGCTGTTTCTGATTCACTTTTTAATCTTACAACCACAATTATTGAAGAAATTTTTCCATTTGTTGCTAAAATAGGAGATACGATTGTTATAAAAGGGACTGATTTTAGTTTGATTGAAGAAGGCAATAAAGCCAGCATTGATAATATTTTAGGTAAAGTTGTTGAGGCATCAAAATCAAGTTTAAGTGTTATTGTACCTGATCATTCTTCATCTTACCCGGATATTACTCAACCATTTCCTTTTTCGAAAATTATTGTAACAGTTGCTGGTATGACCAGCAATATCAACAATTACTTTACCTATTTGGCGCCGCTTATAAATAGTATTTCACCCTCAAGCGGAACTTTCTCAGATACGTTAACAATCACCGGCGAGTATTTTTCATTTTTCGAGAATGAACTGAAAGTTGAGATCAATGATAAAATAGCAGAAATACTTAATATAACAGATACAGAAATAGCTTTTAAATTGCCTCTGGGAATTACCGATGGTAACCCGGTAATTAAAGTGTCAACGAACTATTATAGCACCTCCAAACAAGAAGCCTTTTCCTTATTACCGCCCCAGATACAAACAGTTTCTCCGAATATTGTAACATTTAATGATGAAATTTTAATTGAAGGACTTTATTTCAACCCTATATTAAGTAATAACAGGATTTTTGTAAATGGTGTTGAGGCGCAAGTATTAAGTGGGGACGGGTATAGTTTAACCGCATTGGTTCCACTACAAATTCAAACAATAGATGGCTCGTTGGATATTATTCTTCGCACAGGGTTAGGCTATTTAAATGTAAAAAAGGAGAATGCCTTATACTTGAAACATCCTGAGATTTACAGTTTTTCTCCTCAAACCATGTATGACCTGAATACACCCATTACTATAAATGGGGCTGGATTTAATCCGCAGGTTTCTTTGAATGATCTGGTATATAATAACATGGCATTGAATATTATTGAAGTTTCACCAACCAAGATAATTGCAGAAATACCTTTTGAGGATTATAGTAGTCCTAATATTTCCCAGAACTCTACCGATGTGATAAAGATGCAGAGTGGTGGGCTTTATGCCGAGTCAACAGATTCATTGAAGGTGAGATGGGATGCGCTTTGGACACAAAAGAATGATTTCCCTGGCATTCCGAGAAGAGGAGCAGTATCTTTTAGTTTGGGATCAAAAGGTTACCTAATCGGAGGTGATGCTGCTTCAGTAGGTAAGCCGTTTCAACCCCTCAATGATGTGTGGGAATATGATCCATCAAATGATAGCTGGACACAAAAGAATGACTTCCCTGGAGGGAAAAGTCTTAAGTTGATAGATTTTACTTATAACAATTATGCTTATGTGGGTTTGGGTTATAATGAAAATGTTCAGCTTAGAAATAATATTTGGCGTTATGATGCGATTTCTGATTCATGGACAGAAATTTCAGTATTTCCAGGTGAAAAACGGCAAGATCCTATTGTCTTTTCAATAGGAAATAAAGCCTTTATCGGAGCTGGAGCTAAAGCAAATGCTGATGGACTCCACGATTTTTGGGAATATGATATTGAATTAGATAGTTGGAGACAAAAAAATTCCTTAGATTTTTTTGCTGGACGAGCAAGAACTAACGCATACGCAAGCACTTCTTTGAATGGTGTGGGTTACAGTTATGTATGGTCGTTTAAACAACAACCTGATGGTAGTTTTAGTAGTGATCCATTGTTTCTTGAATATAATGTAAATAGCGATGCCTGGAGTTCGACCTTTTATGGGTCATTTATTTGGGGAAATGGCGCTCATACAGTAATAGGTGAAAAGTGGTATCATTTCAATAAATATTTTTCGTTTTTTGATCCAAATGATTCTCCTGTTTGGGGTTCCCTACCATTTCCTATAAAAGTTCAGCATTCATCAGGAATAGCTTTTTCAATAAATGAGATTGGTTACTATGGGCTAGGAACTCCAAAGGGACAAGAAATTCCCAAATCAATATTTTGGGAATTTGATCTTTCGAAGTATCCCTGATAGGAATAAAAAGTCATGGCCAACTACAAAAGGATTATGTTAAATTACTTATTAATCAGAAAGCATATTAAAACGGAATCAAAATACGAAGTGCCTCCTCGTATTGGCATATTTATTTTACTTACATTGTCTCTTTTCACATGTAGGCAAAAAGAAATTAGCCCTGATTTACCTATTGTAGTTACGGGGGAAGTTACAAACATCACGGGCACAGGAGCCCTTTTTCATGCCAAAATTTTAAACACAGGAAAAGAAACCATTACCGAAGCAGGGTTTATCTGGGATACTGTTCAAAGTCCTAATTTCGGATCGTCTCAAATCCGAATTAGTATTGAAGAAGGCGTCGAGGCATTCAGTGCAGAAGTAATGTCAGATCACCTTGCCGGACAGGATTATTATGTAAAAGCTTTTATTAAAGCCGGCAAAACTGTCGCTGTTGGCAACTGGACAAAATTTACCAGCCAGGGCAGCTCTGCTCCTGTCATTGATTCCTTCGAACCTAAAGCCGGTTTACGGAAAGCCGAAGTAACCATTTATGGTACAAATTTCAGCTATGTGCCAAAGCATATGATCGTAAAATTTGGCGATCATGATGTAGAGGTGCTTCAATCTACAGCTAAGAGTATCCGGGTGAAATTACCTCCATTCCTTGATGTCTCCGGACAAGTGAAAATTACGGTAGAACTTGGAGGCCAGGTTGCCAGTTCCGAAGATTATTTCATGTTTACAGGTCCTGTGATCGATAGTATATACCCTGAATCAGCGACATGTAGGACAGAAATCACCTTAAGCGGAATAAATTTTATAATGGGAAGCAGTACTGCTGTTTATTTTACCAGCGTTAACTCCATTAATTCATCAAAAACTCAAGCTGAAATCATCAAATTATCACACAATAAAATTATCATTCGTGTTCCTTTTTTATATAAAACAGGACTTTACTACCTGATAGTAATTTCAAATAATATTTCTAGTATTTCATCCAAACAAATTGAGGTAATAGGGGTAGTGATAGATTCTGTAACTCCTTTAGAAACTACTGGAGGTGAAAAAATAATTATTAAGGGTAGTAATTTGGGCCTAGGAATGCCCGGTGAACAGGTTTTTTTGGGAAATAAACCATTAACATTTGAAACTATAAACTCAAACGAAATAATAGCTGAAATTCCAAGTTCCCTGCCCGTTGGAAACTATACCTTGTCTGTATCCGCAAATTGTAGCAATGGCAGTTATAATAAAGAAATATCCATTACATCACCTTATTCTTCAATAAAAAACATCCCATTTCCTTGCAACAGTAGCGTGATGAATTTTACCATAAATAATATAATTTA
>CAZDRA010000196.1:0-6019 GCA_964507705.1 uncultured Roseivirgaceae bacterium
GGAGAAAACAACTGGGCAAGGTTATTCAAGAATATGCCGAACTCCACAATATTCCAGTAAAGGGCATGGAAGCTGAACGTCTTGAGGATTAGTGATAATATGTTTGAGCCTCATTTTGTAGCTACGGATTTATCAGGCAAGACAGATTAGGGTTACTGGGTTAGATATAAAAAAACAATAAGGGAAATCTGTTTTCCTCAGGATGAAAAATAATATTAAAAGATAATATTAAAAGATAAGAGAGAATACGCCAGAGTCTTAATCTTCACTTGACGACAATGTATTCATGCAATTTATGATAAAGTTTAACTCGTGTAAAAGGTAAAAATGAAAAATTTGATTATAAAATTACTAACAGTTGTGTTGTTCATTGGTACAGGTATACCTGTTTTTTCTCAATACACATTCTTTTCACCTGAAGGAAGTTTTGCCATTGAAACTTCTTTAGAAAATACCGATTTGCAACGGCTGCCTATATACCGCAATGCCATTACTTCTCTTTCAGTGGTAGGTGGTACTTCTACCAATGATGGCCTATCACCTTTTGTATTTGCAGCATCTTTAGAAAAGCGGGAAATGGTGAATATCTTGGATGTCAATGGACTCATCAAAGGTCAACAGTCTGTTAAAAGTGGATTTGTGAGGAATAAACAAGGACGGCTGTTTGCAGAAACCATTGCTCAGGCAACCGACAACATCGGTGGACATATTGTTAAAATTGGGATAAATTCCAAAGGTAAAATCAAACTGGAAGATTTAGGAATTCCTGTTGCCGGAGAAGGGGTTTGCGCTATTACTAGTGACCTTTCTTTTATTACGCTATACGGTACAAAGCGTAACCCGCTTATTTTGTATTAATCTGAATAGCAATTTTTGTATAGTAATTAATATTATGTGTTATGATGAATTTGTTTTATAGTCATAAATTGCTCGGATTTTTCTCTTTTTCTTTGGTCATATTTTCTTGTCATGCAAGCGCCAATGATCATATGGGCAATAATGATGGTAATAGTGGAATGCCTTCTGCCCGAAATATCACTCTTAATAATGGTAAGCTATCTGTTGTAAGTAGATCACTAAGCGCAAACGATGATATAGGGGTTACAGATAGCTTTTTGTTTGAAAAACCTACAGAGTCGGTTCTCGATGTTAATTCATTGGTTTCACTTTCTAGCTCGTCACCTGAATGTTCTACCAATATTTCTTATTCTTTTGTACAAATAAGTGCTGTTGAAACTATTTATGTGTGCTATAAAGGTGCTTCAGGAAATTTATCTTCTACTGTTACGGATGATGTCATTCGTTTATACTCTAAACCTGTTACCGATATAGGAACTAATTGGATGTTTTTTGGTGATAGTGAGACTGCTGGTAGAGCATTAGAAGCAAGTACAAAATCACAAGTAACAGCTTTCTGTAATATTTGGAATCGAACGTTCTCTACTTCTCAATCTCCATATGCAGATGGTGTTAGTGGACGTAAATTACAAGCTACTCTTGATTATTATTCATCAATTGAAGATAGGAGTAATGCGACTTTAATACATTTCCAGGAGTCTGGTTCCCAAGATTCTACTCAAGATACACCAGAAAAATATGTTAACGTTTTTGAATACATGGTTCGTTCTATAGCATCTGAATCTCCATATGCAGTGATTTCGACTGAAACTGCTTATTCTTTTGAGGCGGAATCAATTCAGGGAAGAGATTGGACACAGCATAATGTACTAATGCGTGAAAAAATAGATGAACTAAAGAGTGATGGGGTTGTCGTATATCTTGCTGAAGTAGATAGAAATATTAAAGAGTTAGTTGCTCAAAAAAGAAAGGAACTTGGGGCTGTGGAAGGTCAAGAATCTGTTTGGGGTGATACCGGAAATAGTATTGGAAGACATTATACTGGATTAGGGAATTTAATGATTGCCCTTAGTATTTATGATACTTTTGGGTATGAAATTGATACATTGGATTTAGGTGATATACCTTTTGCAGATATTAGCACGGATGATAAGCAACTATGTATTGAGATAATTAATTCCTTTTAAATCCAGTTTACCGTGACTTCATTTACATTAAACATAATTATGAAAGTTAGTACCAAAACGAGACTCCAGTTTGTAATAGTATTACTAACGATTTTTGGTAGTCCTTTTTGCGGCATGTCTCAGGAGTTATCCGATGTATATCAAGATAAAAGTCACTTCAGTCTGGCTTTTAATGCAGAACGAAGCTACAGGGTATATCTGCCCGAAGGTTACGGGAATGACACTAAAGACTATCCCGTAATCTATTATTTTCATGGTTACGGAGGTAGGCATTATAAAGACTACAATGCACTCTTGGAATATGATATGATAGGGGAATTGGTTGAAAAGTATCAAGTGATTCTCGTCATGTGGGATGGTCGGATGATTGAATCTGAGCATAGACCATACAATATTGGATGCCCCGAACATATTCGATTTCAGGTACAGATGAAGGATTATTTTATAGAATTAGTTGCCCATATAGATTCAACTTATAATACCATGACGGACAGGGAGCATCGGGCAATTATCGGCTATAGTATGGGAGGTCTTATGTCTTTTTTTATAGCTGGAAAATATCCTGATATGATCAGTGCGGCAGTGAATATGACTGGGAGCAACGAATTTAATATTGGCTTCCCAGATAACAATACACTTTATCCGTTGCGCTATACATTTGCCAATTTGAAGGATGTAAAAACCCGTTTGCATAATAGTTCGGTCGGGGAGTTGAGCAGTCAAAACAGAGAGGTGTACAGTGGTGCTCTTTGGGAGGGTGATATGGATATTGAGTATTGGGAGTTTCCGGGAGGTCACAAAGTTGATGATAAAGGTAAAACAGATGTTTTTGAAATGGCCATGAACTTTGTGGACAGAGCATATAAAACTCCCAAAGATAGAAATGTGCAATGGTCTCATTATGATTTGTACTCGAATTTTAATGTTTGGGATTATTCTATAGAAAGTAACAAATCAAAACCTGGATTTATTTTTTTAAGAAATGTTTCGGAAAGCGGTTTTGGGTTTTATACAAAAAAGTGGCTTCCCATAGCTCCTTCTCTGGATGATTTAAAAGCGACTATTACCACCGCAGCAATCTACGAACCCGGAGCAGAATACCAAATACAACACTATAGGCAACTAGATGGTCAGTTGATATATACTTCAAAAAAAGCAAACAACGAGGGCAGATTAGATTTTGAACTTGATGGAAAAGGACATGAGATTGGTATTTACAAAAACAACCAGAACCATAAGTTGATATATGTTGGTTATAGCCTGGAAGACGACAGGCGCCTGATTCGGGTAGGAGAAGAAAATAAATTGATACTTCAACTGGCCAACATTGGGGGGGAGATTGATGAATCAAAAGAAATTACTTTTACATTAAAAAGTACAGACCGCTCTGTCACTACTGGCAAAGAGACATATACTTTTTATCCAACTGCTTCTGGCTCGAGGATGCTCAGTTCTGAGCCCATTATTCTAAAGTGCAGCAAACAACCACCTAATGATGCTGCGCCTGCTGTAGTCAAGATTGTCCTTACTATTAGCTATGACTCTCAGGTTTTCAAAGAAGAATTTGATGTCCCTGTGTTTTTTGATGTGTCGGAATTCGAGAATCTGTTAATAGATGATGGGGTATTGGTAAATGACGCTGTATTTGGTGTGGGAAATGGGGACGGTGTGGCATCTCCAGGAGAGCAGGTGATGATTTATACCAACGGTTACCGGACACAACTTTTTTACGACGACCCCTATATTGAAGTTGATAATGAATTACAGTATGTTACTAACCTAATTGCAAAATGGGATTGCGATGGAATGACCGCAAGTTCTATTATAAAAATAGCTGAAGATTGTCCTGACGATTATGAAATAAAGGTATTGGCTAAATTTGAAACAAAAGATTATAATCCAATTATCCGACGATTTTTTTGGGGATATGTTAATATTAAAACTTTTAAAAATAAATAAAGAATCATGATTTATAAATATGCAGTTTTAATCATTTCAGTATTTTTAAGTTTGGGCTGTTTGAAACAAATACAAGCACAACAAATGCAAGACTTACAGCCCAATGACAAAACAATGAAAAAATCAGTAAATCATGGTCCAGACTTGATTCCTCTTCCCATTTCTGGTCTAAACAACCTTACAATAGATGGACCCTACCGGTTTCTGACCATTGCCGGTCGGCGTGGTTTTCAACCTACAAGCCTCAAAACACGTGCATTTATCCAAACGGAGTTACAGAAAGGGCCAAAAGGCTCGCTCACCTTTTGGTTTTCACCATTAGAAGATATTAAAAAATCACGAGGTTTCAGATCTAACCCTCATGGTCAGGTATATCCGTTGGTATCTGATCATTTTCCACCAAATGAGGATGATAAAATACGTTTTGGCGTGTATTGGAATGGGGCCATTTATCCAAGTTTGATAGGTCGATTTCAGTCAGGACGTTATTGGACTGTTATGGATCAAGGTGTGGGTCCGATGGTGTATGCTGACTATTTGCCTTTACGCAAAGGTCAGTGGTACTTTGTTGCGTTAACTTGGGATCAACTTGCTAAAAAGATAGAAATTTATGTCAATGGTAAACTTGTTGGTCACAACTTTCGAGCTGAGGGATTTGAGATGCCAGGTGACACCTTGTATCTGGGCAATCCGCTAATGGTTGTATCCGAGGTGAAATTGCTGGATCATGTTTTAAATGAGTCACAAAACGATACCGAATATTCTCGCTTACGACCTGAGACAAATGATCCTTCAGATCAGGACATTAGCTTTATTGCGGGGCCCGTAGAACAACCAATGTTAGACGTGCAGCGCGATGAGTTATGGAAAGAAACTTACCGTTGCGATTTTACAGACCAAGAAGATCTCGATGATTGGATTTTTCAAACTGGTGATCAATACCGAGATCAGTTCGAATTAAAAATTACCGATCAAGGTCTTTATTGGAGCACTCCCGATATAGTTGATGTTGAATCAAGAGGATATTTATGGTGTCCGAAATGGTTTGAGGGTGATCAGTGGATCGAATACGACTTCCGACTTGAGTCCCCGAGAGGGCTGGCTTTACTGATACTTTGTGCTGGAGGCTTGCAAGGAGAAGATGTTATCACTGATCACGGTTTGCTAAATACAGGGTCGATGGGACCAATGCTTTCCCGATATCGCAACTATCATTGGGAATACATGCGTCGTGTAGAGGCGATGCGTGAGGATGTAGAAACACAGTATGTCAACAAGAATCCATGGGGTAAGTCGCTGCATGTCGGGTGTATTCCGCGCCTGCAAAAAGATGTTTGGCACAGGGTGCGAATGGTTAAGATTGGTCATCGTTTGCACGGATCAATTGACGGGCATACGGTTTTTGATGTTATCGATGATCCATTTGATAATAATGGTCCAGTATTCAACGCTGGCCGAATTGTCCTTCGGCAGATGTATCACACAGCAATGAGTTACAGGAATTTTGTAGTTTATCAACGACCCTAATAACCAGTGGCATATCATAATTGTGCTGACAACTACAAAATAAGGTTTTTAGCAAAATATGAAGCCAAAGTTTATATGCCAATTACCCGACGATTTTTTTGGGGATATGTTAATATTAAAACTTTTAAAAATAAATAAAGAATCATGATTTATAAATATGCAGTTTTAATCATTTCAGTATTTTTAAGTTTGGGCTGTTTGAAACAAATACAAGCACAACAAATGCAAGACTTACAGCCCAATGACAAAACATTGAAAAAATCAGTAAATCATGGTCCAGACTTGATTCCCAACCCTTGGTTCGTGTCTCCACGAACCATTTTCATTTCCAGATATTTTTAGTTAAGGTTCGTGAGGACACGAACCAGAGGGTAGGGTACGGGTTTATGTGTTCAAAAGTTCAAAGTTTAGAGGTTAAAAGCTCGATACGGCCACCTAGTGTAAAGAATTCTAATAAAGCGAATTAATATAAAAAAGTTGTATCTTTG
>CAZDRA010000197.1:0-5985 GCA_964507705.1 uncultured Roseivirgaceae bacterium
ATTGCTTAATGAATTTATAAAAAATAAAAAAAGCATATATAATAATAAAATATCTTACCATAGAGAGGGGGGAATTTTACCTCTGATCAACGCTGCAAATTCCGGATCTGAACTTATTTCCCCCTTAATTCCCGTCAATGAAGCTGTTGGAATACTATATACATATGCCAAGAAATCTGATTTTTTTGATAAAGAAATAATTGAAGCCGTAAAGCTTGTTGGAAATATGACTTCCAGATCATGGAATCTAATCAATTTTCAAGCGCAACAAATAAAAAGTCATAAAAAAGCTGAGCGGGCAGTGATAAATCAGAAGGTATTTTACCAACAGATTTTCAATACCGTCCCAAACTATATTTATGTCAAAGATAGGGATGGCAATTTTTTACTCACCAACAAAGCCGTTTCTGAACTATTTAATCTTACTCAAGAACAAATATTATCGCTTGGAATAACTAACTCATCAGAAATAAAAGTTAATGAACTCCTTAATCAACAGAAAGATCAGGAGGTTTTGGAAACCAAGAAATCAATTGAATATGAAGAATCGATAGTTTTAAAAAATGGTGAAAAGAGATGGTATCATACAACAAAAATGCCGTTGCCCGGAAAAGATGGCGTGGTAAATGTTTTTGGTATCTCCATTGACATAACTGAAAGAAAAAATTATTCGGATGAATTAATAAAAGCCAAGCAAGCCAAAGAACAATTTTTGGCCAATATGAGTCATGAAATCAGAACACCAATAAACGGCATTGTGGGAATGCTTAATCTTCTTGAAGAAATTCCTGCAACAGAGGAACAAAAAAAATATCTTAATGCCATAAAAACTTCATCCGGCAATCTTCAAGTAATAATCAATGATATACTTGATCTTTCTGCTGTTGAATCCGGAAATATAAAATTTGAAAAAATTGGATTTAATCTTCAGTCATTCTTTAATTCTCTAATAAGTTCTTTCAGCTATGCCGCAAAACAAAAAGGAATTTCCATTACGCTAAATTTCGATCCATATATTGATAAGGTGATTATTGGTGATCCTGTTAGATTAAATCAGATCATCTCTAACCTGATAGGAAATGCAGTAAAATTTACCAAAAGGGGATATGTAAAAGTATATGCACTTAAAATCTCTGAAGAAAATAATTTGGGCAATTTCCAATTTATAGTTGATGACTCTGGAATTGGAATACCAGAAAATAAAATTCAGAAAGTATTTGAAAATTTTGAGCAAGGCGATGCCACTGTCAATAGGAAATTTGGCGGCACTGGTCTTGGCTTGTCCATTGTAAAGCAACTTGTAGAAGTTCAGGGGGGAAGTATTGATGTGCAAAGTAAATCTGGAAGAGGAACAAAATTCATTATAAATTTGAAATTTGAAATAGGCACTGAGAATGAAACCAATGAACAAGAATCTACTATTTCAAAATATGAGGAATCAACCAACACCATAGACCTCTCAAAAAGCAAGGTGCTGGTAGTAGAAGACAATAAAGTAAATCTATTATATACCAGAAAGATTCTCCAAAACTGGAACTGTATTCCTGATGAAGCAACAAATGGTTTAATTGCGTTAGAAAGATTGAAAGAGAAAGAATATGATCTGATTCTTATGGATGTGCGCATGCCAACAATGGATGGATTTGAAGCAACAAAATTCATTCGAACAAATTTTGAACCCCCAAAGTGTAATACTCCAATTATTGCACTTACAGCCAACGCTATCAAAGGCGATGAAGATAAGTGCCTGCAGGCAGGAATGAATGATTACATTTCTAAACCTTTTCAGCCAGAAACTTTAAAAAATAAAATCATTGGCAACATGGATCTTGAGGGATTTACTAAAAAAGTGGGCAGCAAAACAAAAACAGAGGTTAATCAAAATAAAATTATTGACCTTACCTACCTCAAAGAAATGAGTGACAATGAAGTTGACTTTATTATTGATATGATAAATTCATTTATAAGTCAGTCACCCAAGGATATAGAAAATATTTGGTTTCATTTTTCCAATAATAATTTAGATGATGTAGCCAACTTAATTCACAAAATTAAACCCTCCATTTCCTTCATGGGAATTCATGAACTAAAAGAATTGGTTCTAGAAATAGAGGATAATGCCAGGCATAAAAAAATTGTGCCCCTAAAAGACCAATTGGAAAAATTTGATAAAATATGTCAAAATGCAATTATCGAGTTGAGAGAAGAAATAATTCGCCTAAAAAATAATTAGGCCGATCAATTAATCATCCATTAGTTCCAAGCAATGCCTTAAACTATCTCGCCAATAGGGTATCTTTATATTAAATGCCTTCTTTATCTTCGATTTATCCAGTACACTATATTGAGGTCTTTTAGCAAGTGTAGGAAATTCTGTTGTTTTTAATGGATTAAGCAAAACATTTATTGACCTCATCTCAAAAATCGCTTTTGCAAAATCATACCATGATGCCACACCTTCATTACTAAAATGAAATACCTCACAATTTTCCTCCAAATCGTTGAGATCAGCATTTTTAATAATAGAAATGATTGTCTTAGCAAGGTCTCCTGCATAGGTGGGTGTACCAATTTGATCAGAGACCACACCAAATTCTTCTTTTTCTTTCCCCAAACGGATCATTGTCTTAATAAAATTGCTGCCAAAAGAGCTATAGAGCCATGATGTTCTAATAATCAAGGATCTGGGATTAGTTTTTAAAGCAATATTTTCACCTTCAAGTTTTGTAATTCCATAGACATTGATAGGGTTTGGTTTGATCAGTTCTGTCAGAGGAAGTGAAGACCATCCATCAAATACAAAATCGGTGGAGATATGGATTAAATAGGTATTGTTAATCGTACAAGCTTCAGCTAAATTTTGAACTGCATCGACATTAATTGTCCTGGCAGCTTCCATATTTTTTTCTGCCTTGTCAACTGCAGTATAAGCCGCACAATTAATACAGAAATCTATCTTATGACTATTAAAAAAAGAATTTACATCTTCTCCATTTGTAAGATTTAATTCATCAATATCAGTAAAAATAAATTGAAATGACTCATAGGCAGATATTATATTAAACTCAGAACCTAGTTGCCCGTTAGCTCCAGTAACTAAAATTGTTGGCTTGTAAATTTGATCACTCATGTATATTAATCCGGTTGAATTAAATGGTATTCAATTCACGAAGGACACCCATTAATTCAATTTTGTTATGTGTTTAATAATTTTTCCGATAAAACTAAGCAATTATTATTGCACAAAATGAATATCTTTTTAAATGTGCACAATTAAAAATTGACAATTGAATTAAACAAAAAAAGGCGGGAATTGCCCCGCCTTTTTTTGTTTAATTCTTATTTCGAAATATCTTTAAACTACCTCAATCGCTCTTGCTGGTTTTGGGATTGCCTCTTCTTTTTTTGGAAGGGTAATGCTAAGAACTCCATTGTTGTAATTTGCCACTACTTTTTCACCATTGACAATATTATCAGGTAATGAGAAAGTCCTTTTAAAGGAATTGTACTGAAATTCTCTCCTTTTGTAATCTTCACCATTGGCCTCCGATTCCTTTTCAGAGGAAATAGTTAATACGTCATTTTCGAGTTCAACATTAATATCACTCTTATTAAATCCTGGTACAGCCACCTCAACTATAAATCCTTCATCGTCCTCTTTTATGTTAACAGCAGGTAATGATGAACCATTGATGTTATTAGATTTTGACCAATCATAAACATCCTTTGTAAAGAAATCATCGAAAAAAGATGGTGCACTTGGAAATAAACCGGTACTTCTTCTTACTAGTGTCATTGCTTTAATTATTTAAGTTTAACATTATTTATCAATTTTTGAATTGAAATATGTCAAATCTTATACCAGCACGATTATGGATAGAAAATTATAGAAATGGAATCGTTTTAATGCCATAATGTCTGAATATTCTCTGCTTGAGAAAATATCCGGACATTATGACCGTATTTAAGAGTGAAATATTAAATGCATTGCAATCCATTCAAATCAAACTGGTTAATCTTTTACTACTATTTTAATTCTTTCTTGAATATGTTCCGACTCCAGCAAAATGATATAAATACCTTGCGATATTCCTTGATTAATCTTATCAAAATTTAAAACGATTTTATTTTCGCCCTTTAAAAGCTCGTGTCTTGGAATTATACTAATCTTTCGGCCAGTCAAATCCAAAAGGCTCACCGATAGATCTTCTTGATATGATGAGTTGATTAAAATATTAGTCATTCGATTTAATGGGTTAGGAAATACATTGACAGAATATAATTTTTCATCAAGATCTTTATCTTCAATCCCAGTGATAATATCTCTATTTATCGCTCCCGGTGTGCCATTGATAACTGCAGCCTCCCAATTTGCAGGGTGCGAATTATTTCCCAATGTATTTAAAAGTGCCAGAGATGGGCCATTTCCATTCGGAAGTAAAGGCCAGGGAGCTTCGCTTTCATAGCAAACCTTGTTCATTAGCAAATCATTGACTGTAAATAACCTTATGCATTCTCCTCCACTGCTTAATCCAAAATCCATCTCTCCATCTACCAAATCTACTGCAGGAAAAAGCGATAAAAACTTTGTTCGATTATTGCTAATAACCAACAAACCTTTACTATTTATAATGGTACCCTCAGGAAAAGCAAAACCGCGTTCATCATTACCATCTTTAAGCACCCACCCAGAAATATTAATGCTGTTGTCGCTGAGATTTAGTAATTCTACCCAATCTCCAGAGTCAAAATCTTCGTTTGAATAATAATTAATTTCGTTGATAATAACCTGTCCCTTCTCTTCTACATAAGGTACAAATACAGCTTTAATAATTATAGAGCTATCTGAATCAACAGTTAACTGCTCCCTGAATGTCGTTTGTATTCCCTCCCATCCTGCAAATTTAAATCCGGGCTTTGGGACTGCTTCTATCTTAATTGGCACACGATTGAAATAATTGCCACTCCATGGGAAATTGGTAAGGTTTAATGAATTCAGGTTCAAATCACCTTCACCATCTACATTTAAATTTATACTATATGTTCCAGACAAATTAAACTCTTGCTTAATATGTGTGCGAACAAATCTCTGTCTATCCTTAACGAAATTTTCTATCCCTCTAATTGAATTAGACCAATTGTCCATAGTTTGATCTCCCCATCTATTTAAATGACTTGGCATTTCTGGTGCTATTACAGCCTTCATTTCATTAAGGCGCTTAACCAATATGTTTGGTTTAAATATTGAGTTCAAATTATCAGCAAAGACATTTATAAAGTCATATTTGAAGGATTGATTCCTCATCATTTTTCTGAATAGATATGTTGACCAAGGGGGATTTGGCCAACCAGGGCCATCTGGATCCAGCGCATATTCAATCGTGTTAAAGGATTTATTATCTGGAAACCAGGCACTAAAAGCCGCATCTAAATCAAATAATATCCAGCGCCATTTACCATTCGGACTTCGCTCTCTCCAATATTTAATATTATTCCCCGGCCAATCTTGATTGTCAATAAAAATATTGGTAACCTGGTATTTTATATAATTCTCAACATCAATCTGGGTTGCTACATAATTGTAATTTTCAGCCAGCGTCAAATCATTTATTTCTAAATACTCCAATAAGGCTTCATAATTTTCCGAATTACCTTTTACTACTCCGCCATTAAGTTCCAAGAGATCAACCAAGTCTTCTTCAACGCCATGATTTGCAGCTATGAATTCCTCATTGATCTTCTCTCGAATATTTTGAATTCCCCAATATTTACCGTTTATATAAATTACTGCGGGACGATATGCCTGACGATCCAGCTCAAGCAACGAAACTGAAGCACTTGCAAATGCATCTCTAAGCGTTGTTCTATTAAAGTCATTACCTGAATTTCTTAGAATGATGGTTTTAAATTCATCAATATCTTTATCTGCAAATATTTTGTAGTTGATGCCATCATATCCATATGACTTTCTTGAATGAATTGATA
>CAZDRA010000198.1:0-5881 GCA_964507705.1 uncultured Roseivirgaceae bacterium
AATAGTCATGAAGGAATGGATATAATTCTACTTCTGGATTTTCTATGCGTATTTTCAATTAGTTGAAAAAACTCATTTTTCTTACCATGAACAAATAGGCCTTTAAAGTTCTATATTATTCAAAATAATGCTTCTTATATTTGGCTATTATTTTTTAGTATCTGGTATGGCATAAACTATCATTTTGATCCATGCCTTGTATTTCAAGCCACCTACCTATATTTATTTAATCTAAAAGCATTTTTTGATGTTTATCCAAAAAGCCAGTTATACTCAATTCAAATATTTTGAAAGCAACAAATTGCTGGAGGTTAAATCATATTTCGCTAGCCAAATAAGTCCTAGTTCATCATCCTTTGTGTTAAAAAAGGAGAGGTTTGAAAACAAACTTTTTGAATCGGGCGCAATGTTTTCTAACAAACAAGATATAGTTAATTAAATATCACTATGGCGTTAACAGCATTTCAAGGTTTATTAGGTCCTACAAGGGCTGCACATTTATTGCGACGTGCCTCTTTTGGACCTACAATGTCTCAGATCGACCAGTTCGCAGCACTTACCGGTGCAGAAGCTATCGCTCTACTTTTCGATGATCAGCTATCGGATCCTACGCTGCCAATTAATCCAGAAACTGGACAAGATTGGTTATTGTCCGGATTGTATGGTGAAGAATTGGGCGCCAGGGATCTTAATGACGAATTTATTATGTGGCTAATAGGTATTGCCGCAGATACCTCTCAAAAAATAAGCTTTTCAGTAAGAGAGAAAATTGTATGTTTTTTCCATACGCACTTTACCACCAAGTATGAGAAGGTAGGAAATAGCCGATCGCTATATTTTCAAAATGAACTTTTCAGGCAATTTGCCTTTGATGGAAATAAACCTCAAGAATTTAATTTTAAAAGTCTTCTTAAAAAAATAAGTGTTGACAATGCCATGTTGCGTTTTTTGGACGGGAGTCAGAATGTAAAGGGAAGTCCGAATGAAAACTACGGGCGTGAGCTTATGGAACTTTATGCGATAGGTCGTGGACTTGAGGGTACCTTTCCAATCGACTTGCCACAAGGAGATTATCTAAATTATACCGAACAAGATGTACAAGCTGCGGCAAGAGTGCTTTCGGGATTTAAGCTAAATGAAACATTTTCTACCATGGATGTTGATACCAATCTCCCTAGAGGAATTGTGAA
Source organism: uncultured Roseivirgaceae bacterium (assembly GCA_964507705.1). Lineage (GTDB taxonomy): Bacteria > Bacteroidota > Bacteroidia > Cytophagales > Cyclobacteriaceae > JAAUQL01. The sequence goes on from CAZDRA010000198.1 coordinate 1,191, forward strand.
CCCGGGATCGCATGACAATGAAGATAAGCAATTTAGCAACAGGTTTGACGATGCTGTGATTAGTGCCGATCCAATGCTTTTGGCAGGTGGTGAGCCAACTGAAGAAAGTGTATTGGATGAGCTTGATCAATTGATAGAAATGATAACTTCTAAGCAAGAATCAGCCCTTTACATTTGCAGGAGAATATATCGTTATTATGTCTATCATGAGATTACGCAAGAATTACAAGAGTCCGTAATCTCCGACATGGCTGCAACTCTTGTTGCTAACAACTTTAAAATTCAACCTGTTTTAGAGGAGCTATTTCTAAGTGCGCATTTTTACGATGCCGCTGCTACTTCTGACGATGATAAGTTTGGAGCTATCATCAAATCACCTTTAGATTTGGTTGTTGGTACTTTGAGATTCTTTGATATTTCCTTAGCCGATTTCACTACTGATTATAATCTATTTTACAGTCAGGCAGGCGTACTCAGAAAGCAGATGCGAACGATGGGCATGGATTATTACCAACCTTTTGAGGTTGCGGGATATACTGCCTATCATCAATTCCCGGCATTTAACAGAAACTGGATTTCATCAAATTATCTGGCCAACAGGTATGATTTTATTAATAGTCTATTTGGCATGATGAATCCACAAGAATCGGATATGCCGGCTATTGATATGTTACAATTTACCAGAGATTCCTTCGACGTCGCATCCAGAGAAAATGCGCGAAATATGATTGCGAAATATATTCAGCATCTCTTTCCTGTTCACTTTAATCTCACATTTGATTCAAATGCAGATGATAACGCAGGACTCAGTGCCGAAAGGATGAATTATTTTTTACAAGCATTTTTGTTTGAACCAAAAATTGATGCTGAACCGGAGACAGAATGGACAAAACGCTGGGAAACCAACTTTGAAATGAGCGTTGTAGATGGTCAGCTACTAAAACTTATAAATGCACTTTTACAAACACCAGAATACCAGCTAATGTAACCAAATTATGGAAAGAAGAAATTTTTTAAAAAATACATTGCTTGCAAGTGGCTCCCTTTCCTTAGGAGGATTCCCTATTAGCACTATGGCCCAGGAAAGTAGAATTGGCAGGCTGGCAGCTAATAGCACCAATGATAAAGTACTCGTGATTTTGCAATTGCATGGAGGAAACGATGGCCTCAACAGCTTGATTCCAATAGACGAATATGATACTTATTATAGCCGACGTGCCAATATAGCAATTCCAAAAACAGGGACTAATCGCGCTTTAATTGAGTTGGACAGTACGCTGCCTTCCGAAGCCAAAATTGGCTTGCATCCGGACATGGGTGACATGAAAGAACTTTACGATTATGGCAGGCTGGGAATTATACAAGGTGTGTCCTATTCCAACAATAATGGCTCACATTTCAGGGGTCGCGATATATGGTTTATGGGTGGTGGCACCAACGATTATTTCTCCTCTGGGTGGGTAGGCAGATATCTGCAAAATGCGTACAAACCTTTAAATTATCCAGATGATTTTCCTAACAATTCGATGAAAGACCCATTGGCAATCGAGTTGGGAAGTGATGTCTCTCTATTATTTCACCAACAAGGAAACATCCCGGCCTCAATATCTTTGGGAGGGGACCCTGAAAGTTTCGCCGATTTGATTGACTCATTGGAAGGCTTTGTGGATGAAGGCATAGATCCCAGAGGGAAACCTCCAACAGCTTTGAGTAACAGTCCGTATGGAAAAGAAATGAATTGGATTTTGGGTTTGGAAGATAAAACTGAAGACTACTCAAAGCGACTTAGAGAAGTTTGGGATGCGTCATCGGGTTCTGCAGTTACTTATCCGGAAACTTATCCGTTCAATGCTCCAAAGAGTTCGAAAAGAAATCCGCTTTCAGGTCAGCTGCAACTTATTGCAAGACTGTTAGATGGCGGAGGTGCCGGAACAGGCGTCAAAACCAAAGTCTTTCTTTTGCGTATTGGAGGCTTCGATACACATGCCGAGCAGGTTGAAAATTACGATCCGACCATGGGAGTTCATGCATCTCAGATGTATCATTTGGCTTCTGCCATGAAAGCATTTCAGGATGATTTGAAAGAACGGGGTATTGAGGATCGTGTGCTTACGATGACTACATCAGAATTTGGCAGGAGAATAGCCTCAAATGGTAGTTATGGGACAGATCATGGTACCGGAGCTCCTATGTTCTTGTTTGGTCCGGCAGCGAAATCCGGTGTGTTGGGAAATGTTCCTGACCTGAATCAGAGTAATGTTGAAATGCAATACGACTTCAAACAAATATATGCAGCCATTCTCAAAGACTGGTTTGAAGTAGATGAATCAACAATTCAAAATGATATTCTATTTAGAAATTATAGTAGTGGCCCCAATGATGAAGGAGGAAGTTTTGAGCCACTTGAACTCATAGATACTAATGTAATTACTTCAGTAAATAACTTTATAAATGATAAATTTCATATGAAACCTTGTTATCCAAACCCGGCTAAAAATCAAGTAACATTTAAGTATAAGGTCAATTCGTTCACTTCCGTGAAATTGGTTTTATCAGATATCCAAGGGCGTTTTTCTACCACTGTGGTAGATGAAATAAAAGAACCCGGAAATCACGAGGTAACTTTCCCTGTAAATAATCTTCCATCAGGTCAGTACATTTATAGCTTAAGCGCTGGACCAATTCGTGTTTCGGATAAGCTCATTATAATTAAATAAAGTGAGATACTTTTTTACAACTTTTCTCATTTTATCTTCTTTGACCTTGATGGCGCAAAAGAAGAGACCATCAAAAGATACTTTTTTGGATACGCAATGGTATTTAGGTTTTTTCGGTGGAGCCAATCTAAGTAAGGCAAACCCTACTGCTTCATTTTTTGGTTATGCGCCATTGAATTATAATGAAGGAAAAATAGAAAAAAAATATGATAACTATACCAAGCCTGGATTTCAAGCAGGGTTGGTGTTTATGTTTTATGCCAAAGGATTCACTTTCGGATTGAAGCCCGGCATACACAACTACGCATTCGAATATTCCAGAAGTGCCAATTGGGCCGAAAGCACCAATGCCGACAATGCACTAGAAATTAAATACCAGCACACAACCAATTTCAATTATTTCGAAATCCCACTTTCAGTTCAATATGATATTATAAAAGGGAAAATTAGACCTTTCGTTGGCATTGGGGGATATTATGGTTTATTGCTCAACGCCAATGCAACAATCGAAAGATCGGGTACTGATTCAGCATCCGGCTCGACAGGGTCATTTACCAATCAATCGAAAACGATTGGCATCACCGACCTTTTTATAAAATCATCATTGGGTGTAAGTGGATTCGTCGGCGTCAGTTACGACCCGGGGAACATAAGGATAACTATGGATATTGGATATAAATATGGCCTAAATAATATAACCAATACCCAGAACAGATACCTTAATAATGAGCTCTCGGCAATTGGAGATGCTACTGATGACCTACAATTACAAAACCTTTATCTGTCATTTGGATTTGTATTTCCACTAAAATTTATCAGTAAGAATTTCAACTCCGTAAAGTAGTAACTATGATGAATCGGCAAATATTATTCTTGTGCTTATTGTTCTTTGCAGTTAGCTGTGATATTAAAGACAATGATGTACTTCCGACAAATACGTTTACCAAAATATTTGACGATAGCCGGTTTGAGCAAGAGTATTATCCTTTAGACATCATCCAAACTCCAGATGGTGGTTTTTTGATTTTATCAGAAAAAAAATCGGATCAATCAATTTTCACCTCAGTTCATGTCTTAAAAGTAGATGAACTTGGAAACGTGATCACATCTGTCGAGATGGATGCACCATTTGTTCTTCCGGTAAATGGTTGGCAAAAGATTGACAATAGCTTCTTTTTTGTTTGCATGGATGGCAGCACCTTAACGGCACAATTGGTTCCTGTAACGGCTGATGGAACACTTGGGGTTGCTATTCCACTCTATGGAATCACTTATCCTTTGGTAGCAACTAAGGATGGAAATGATTTGGTGATGCTTTCATTTAACAATATTGATGGAGAATCGGTCATTTCTAAAATCACAACATCAGGGCAAATTACCCAGCAAGCGAGCTATACCATTGGTGCAGGTGTTGATGTAGAAAAACCTATAATCGACCATCTCACGCGCAATGGAAAGCAACTGCCATTCATTATTGGCAAAACACCAGAAGGGCTTTATTATTTCAATGGATTTTTTAAATATACATTCTCGTTGGTATTTACGAACTTTGGAGAAGATCCGGTAGGCGTTTGCCAGGGGCAATTGAGCCAGGGAGGAATAAGCGCAGTTTCCAGTCTTGGAAATGATGTTTTTGGAATTGCAAGATTTAATTTCGGAGCAAATTATTTGAACCCTTCAACAAGTATTTCTACAAATTCTATCAGCTCCAGTGCTGACCTTGGAGGCAATATATTTCCTGAAATAGAAACTAATTCAAGAGTAAAACTATTGAATTTTGACGAGGCAGAAGGGAAATGGATTTATAGCACATTTACCCAAAGCAATCAAATTGTACTTTATGGATTTAACCAATCTACAGGCAATATTTTAGGAACTGAATATTTAGGAGATGGCAATCCTTATGCGCTGGCCTCTGCTGTGGCGACATCAGATGGAGGAATTGCCATTCTTGCACAAACTGCTTTGGAAGGA
>CAZDRA010000199.1:0-5872 GCA_964507705.1 uncultured Roseivirgaceae bacterium
TAAAAAGCAATAAAGCTTTCTTTCTGAATAGGTTATCGCCACAAACTAAGGTTTACATAATCCGGAGATGAAGCTTTATTACGAAAAATGACTTAGTGAAGGGAAAGGCAAAATGTCAACCCTGAATATTATTAGAAACAAAATAGTGCCAAGAGTCTTTGTGGTCGTAAAGAGAGGAACACCTTATGTGGACACTTTAAAATATGCTGGATAAAATTGGACATTTTTTATATAAAAACTTGCTTTTACCTTAGAATACAGGCAGGTCCGAGAACTATCACCGTATTTTTTTTACGTCATTGGTAAGCACTTTAATTTTGATCCTCCAGTGTTGAAATAGACAGACTGCCACACTGCCTGTCTGCCGACAAAGGCAGGCCTGCCTGCGGTAGGCGGGCTCGCAGTGACAGAAAAGCTTAACTGACTTGGCCTTGCCGGCAGGTTGGTTCTGCGAGTGACTGAGGAGGATAAAAATCTGGCACGAAAAATATCTAATCCCTTTCAACCACTGAACCTCTAAACCTCTAAACCCTTGAACCTCTAAACCACTGAACCCTTGAACCTCTAAACCACTGAACCCTTGAACCACTAAGCCTTTGAACCCTTGAACCTCTAAACCCTTGAACCCTTGAACCTCTAAACCCTTAAACCACCCAAAACCCGCACCCTATTCATTATTATCTTGCATCAATGCAGATCTTCCACCATCAACAAGATACGTGGTGCCTGTTATAAACTTAGCAAAATCGCTTCCCAGAAAGGCACAAAAAGCCCCTATTTCTTCAACAGTACCCAACTTACCTGCAGGGTGAAGTTTTATAGTTCGATCACGCTCTTTTTCAGCATCCGGAAAAGAGTTGAACCATTGGTCATTGCCTGGTGTTTCTATGAAACCCGGAGCAATGCCGACCACACGAATTGCGGGCCCCCACTCTATGGCCAAAGCCCGAACTAAGCCGGTTAAAGCTGTCTTGGTGACATTGTATGGAAAACACCCAGGAATACTGGAATAGGCATGATTGGAGGTCATTACCTCGAAAACACCATGATCTGATTTTTCCAGCCAGGGCTTGCAGGCCTTAGCCAGACGCCAATGCGACGCCAGATTCAGGTCGATGTTTTTCTCCCATTCTTCGTCGGTACATTGTTCGGCACCCTTGAAAATGTTTACCCCTGCATTGGAAACCACCAGATCAATACGACCAAATAGTTCTCCGACCTGGGAAATAAACGATTTGATCTGACTGGGCTTAGTGATATCTATCGATTGGTAAAAAGCCCGCCGCCCCTGATTTTCGACAGATGAGACAAAAGCAGTTGCCCTGGTATCTGATTCAATAGTCCGCCCACAACCGGCTACATGACAACCCGCCTGCGCCAACACTTTGGCTACACCGGCACCAATTCCACTGGAAACTCCAGTAACTATGGCTACTCTATCTTTTAAATCTATCTCAAGCATATTCTAACAATTAAGATCAATAATTATCTCCTGCATTGTGCTGGTTAGAAATAGTCAGGACTACTCTGCCGGTAATATATTTTTCTGATGGAATCAACTTCATATAATTTCCCCAAAGCAACCCATTATAATCCCACAAATCATTTACGATCAATATATTTTCTCCATCAATTTTATCGAACCGGCAAGCCTGAGTTCCTGCTGAAAGAATTTCAATTTTTGAATTGCCCTTTTTCAACGAATAAGCATAGATATGCTCTTTCATACCCCGGACAATATTTGTGTATGGCAATTCCTGTTCAAGACCAAAATAGTAGAACCCTTTTGTGTCTTTTTCCCAGCGGTGTTGTGGCTTCTGGCGGTAAACCATCTCCGGTTTTTCGCTCAGGCTTACTTCTCCTGTATCACTTCCCATGTCTCCTTCAGGATATGCAGTAAAATAGGAGTTTCTGTCCCAGGCCAGTTTCTCGAAAGCTTCACCTGTCAGGAATTTTATTCCTACCTCCTGGATATTTTTATCCGCCGGCATTCCATTGATGGTGTATTCGATATTGAATATCCCGTTTTCATCAATTTGAATTGTGAAAGTAACCGAAATATCATCGTAAGTTCCAGCTGAAATTATTGTTGCAATTCCATCAATTACCTTAAAATTGAAATCTTCAAGTTTCCAGTTTTTGGTGTCATAAACCTGTTCAACAGTTTTATGACGACTGACCTTGCTGGATGTTCTGAGGTTAATGAATGGCCCTGATTTGATAAGCAATTCATTGTTCACTTTCACATTTTCGAGCAGCCCATTTTCTTTATTCACGAGCAGATTAAATGTTTTCCCTGATATAGCAATTTGTTTTTCTGCCTCTTCAATATTCAAGGTTCCGTTTTTACAATTTGGTAGCTCGACCTTTCTTTTGCCTAACTGAATATTGTATTCATCAACCAAAGAAGTATCGTTCTGATAAAATTGAATATTTAATTTCTCTCCGGAATTCCAATTGTTTGCAGGAAAAACAAGCGATCCTTTTTTGTGCGGTTCAAGGTCTATATTTTTTAATATGCCGGATTTGCTGCCGTATTTCCAGGTGATTTTCAACTCTTGAAAATTGGTATGGTCGAAGCGATTATGTACAGGAACTGTCAATGCGCTGTTGGGTTCAACATCATCAATCTGTTTGGTGTAAATTTTTGTTGGCGAATAGGCTTTTTTTGTTCCCCAAAATTCCGGTTTTCGGCGTCGCCAGGTATCTACAATTCCCCATTCGCCATAGCCAACAGTGGGACCTTCGTAAGCCAGGGGGGTAATTTTTTTGTCGTAGATGCCCCACCACTCGTTAAAACCTTCCAAATCTTCTGGCAGCATAAATGTATCGTCGAGCATGCACCAGATCGCGCCTCCCAGCCCGCCCTGGGTTTCGAACAACTTTGTCCACATGCTGTCGAGACTTTGGCTCCAAAAATTACGGACATTCGGGTCTACCTTCAATTCGAATTTATTATAGCACGCCACATGTGCCCATTCATCGAAAATCACTGGCATATCTGCATATTCAAATCCTTTTGTTGAAATGCCATGTTGATCTAATTCGCCATCCCAACTCGGGTAGTGCATACTCAGGATATCGTAAATTTTTGAACTATCGGGAACCTGGCCAGGGTAGCTATAAATTATAGGGCGGGTAAGATCATTATTTTTCATCCACTTGTACGACTCAATAAAATTGCTTCCATAAGTATTTTCATTTCCGATAGACCAAATAATTACACTCGGATGATTGCGATGATTCTGCACCATTTCTTCCAGTTGCGACAAGTATATTTTGGTAAATTCCGGGTTCGATTGAGATGCGCCATTTGCCTTGTAAGCCTCTGTTCGGTGCGATCCTACAAAACAAACGGCTGTTTCGTCTTCTACATAAATTCCATACTCATCGCAATATTTCAAGAATTGCTCAGATGGCGGGTAGTGCGAAGTGCGAATAAAATTCATGTTGCACTCTTTGGCCAGCAACACGTCTTTTAAGTCATATTCAGGAGTAGTCGTTCTTCCCAGAGTTGGGTGAATATCGTGCCTGCAAGCTCCTCTCAGTTTTACCGGTTTCCCATTTACCAACAGCTTATTTCCATCAACTTTTATTTCACGAAATCCAATTTTTTCGGAGGTTCTCATCAATTCATTTCCATGGTCAAAAAGCGATGTTACTACTGTGTACAAATTTGGATGTTCGGCATCCCATTTTTTTGGGTTTTCAATTGGAATAGAAAACTGTCCGCTTGGCTCGCCGGCTTCCTTTTCCACAGATTCTATCAATTCGTTTTCAGCATCGTACAGCTCAACTTTCAATTTGGCTGAAGTATTTTGACTCAACTCATAAAAAACCTTTAAATCAGCATTTTCATAGTCTTCATCCAGCTCGGTTTCAAAATAGAGTAATTTGAAATTTTGCTTTGGAAGGGCAATCAACTCTACATCCTTTAAAATCCCACCAATCTGATGTTTTGCATAGCCACTTCCGTAAGAAATATCATCGGCGCGATCTGTGAATTCAACCGTTAAAATTGCGCTTTCTCCAGGGGAAACCATCTCCGTAATGTCGCAGGCCCATTTGGTAAATCCACCATAATGCTCGCGAACAAACTGTCCATTAATCCATACTCGGGCATAACTATAAACTCCGTAAAAATTGATTATGATTTGTTTTCCTTCAAAATCTGAGGGAATAGTAAATTGGTGTTTGTATGCGTAAGGCTGGTCGTGCTTAATGGCAAATCCCTGCATATGGCATTCACCCGGCACCTGGATATCTGGCCAATCCTGAAACCCGACACTGTTTTCCCAAAACTTATCGGGCGGGTTCATGGAAAATTTCCATGTTCCATTTAAATTGATTTTTGGTACTTTAACGCCAGCTACTTCATTGTTTTTTATTTCTGCCTGATTGTTACAACCAAACGAAATAACCACAAACAAAAAAAGAATTGAATACAGTTTAGTTTTCATTTTTGAAGGAGATATTAGTTCTACTCTACGAACTTAGCAATAATCTTATTAATTGTGTTAAAAACCTCCAAGCCTGCCTGTATGGAGAGGCAGGCTTGGAGGTTTGGTTTCGATAAGTGTAGATTATTATCTTAGTAAAGTAGAGTTAGTTATATTGATAAATTGTAGTATTTGAAATCAGTTTCATTTTAAAGCCAGTATCCATAACCAATATGCTTGTCTATTATAATCCCGTTCATTTACACATAAAATCCATCCCTTGCTTCGCGAATTCCGGGGTGCGCTTCCATTTCCTCTTCTACAAGATCAACTCCTAATCCGGGCCTGTCAGACAATATTAAATTTCCATCCACCACATCAAGCGGATGATCGATGACTGTATCTCTCCAGGGTACGTCATTATAGATAAATTCCTGCCGAAAAAAATTTGGAATAGAGGCGCAAACATGCCCGCTTGCCAAAGTTGAAAGTGGTCCGTTTGGATTATGAGGGGCGATTTGAACACCATAAATCTCGGCCATTGTACTCATTCTTTTCATTTCTGATGGCCCTCCACAACGCGTAATATCAGGCATAATTATATCACACAGGTGCTGCTCAAGTATGGCTCGAACGCCATATCTTGTATAGTGCCGCTCCCCGACACATAAGGAAATATTTGGATTTACTCTCGCTCGAAAAGCTTTTAATGATTGAAGATTTTCAGGACCTACCGGCTCTTCGTACCAGGCAATATTTAATTTTTGCAGTCGGTCGGCCATTTCCAAAGCGACTTTAAAATTAAGCATGGCGTGAGTTTCTATCATGATGTCCATTTCGGGCCCGATAGCTTCTCTTACCATCTTACTTATATTAAATGCATTATCCTGTTGTGCTGGAGATAAAGATAAATTTGTGTTTAAGTCATCACCATAAAAATAATTTGTATGTGCAAATGGATCGAATTTTAAACCGGTAAATCCTTTTGCTTTCACTTCTTTTGCCTGCTTGGCATAGTCCTCTCCTGTATGATCTCCTTTTGTGAACCAATAATTGGCATAAAGTGGAATCTCAGTCCTGAAAGAACCGCCAAGAAGTTGGTAGCAAGGCACGCCAAGCACCTTTGCTTTTAGATCGAGCAATGCCATATCCATACCACTTATGGCGCACATGCTTGCGCCAAATGGCCCAACCCAGTTGAGGTCTCTATACATTTTTGCCCAAATATAATCTATGTTCATTGGGTCCAGACCAATAATTCGCTCTCCAATGTGCTTGGTGGCAGCTTCGACTATTGGACTTCCCGGCCAATTGGTTGACTCGCCAACACCGGTATAACCCTCATCAGTATATATTTTTAAAAAGGTCCAGTTGTATTTTACGCCTTCAACAAACCATACTTTTACCTCTGTTATTTTCATAATTTACTTGTT
>CAZDRA010000200.1:0-5846 GCA_964507705.1 uncultured Roseivirgaceae bacterium
ATTTTTAGATTAATAAAAAGCCAAATAATCCAATTGTTAATAACCTCGGGGCAAGCCTGCGAGGTATGAACGTGCATATATATACATTCGATGCAGGCATCGAGGAATTAAACCCACTGGCGGGATTAAATTTTTTCAACTACAATTATCCTTAAAACAGTCATAAATGTATCGCTTTATATGAATTACATAAAACGAAGTCAATTCATATATTAATTTTACTCATATTAATCTTCCTAACCTACTTGCCTTGCGTATAAACTACGCAACTTGCATTGTATCAGCGAGTTGATTTTTCGAGAAGTCAGAGTTTATGATTCTCCTGCCCATCCTAAAATAATGTTTGAAACAAACCGGGGTTCGGGAGGGAGGGAGTAAATATCTTCTTCGTATCCCTTATTGTAAGGCGATATATTCATGATTTCGCCATTCACACACAATGTACTGCTCCCTCCGGGGTCAAATCCCATAGCTTTCTTCATGCCCTGATCTTCTAAAATATTGGCCATATCGATATGGGTAGCCCCAACAGATTCACGAATTCTTCCGTTTACAGCTAACACCTTTAGTGCTCCGTTATCATCAATACCCGCTGCAATTTTTGGCCCTCTCATATCAATAAAATCCATCCGGGCAGCTTGAGTATTAATAGAATTTTTTGTTTTCCATCCTTCTGACTCCATGTCTATCACACATTCACCGTTATCCAGTAATAACGGCCCTGCTTCTATTGCATAGGAAATATCTTCCCATTTAATGCCATCAGCTTTATTTTCGAACAGGATCAGATCAACGCTTTCTTCTAATTTGAAGTGTTCATCAGAAAACAAGTGCTCAGGAATAGATAAGGTAACTCCAACAGGGATGATTTCTATAGACTGAGATTGTTCTGTTATAATAATTTCCTTTACAGTAGTACCTGCAAGTCTTACAATCACATTTCCATTGCCAGGAATAGAATCCTGTTCATGGTTAAGATCGTAGAAAGAGGGTGCATGTTCAAGGTAAGCATTGTATCCTGAGGCTTTGAAAGTTAGTTGATACTTGCCATGTTTTATTATAAAACCGTTTTTACAAGTTACTTTTGAGATATCAATTGTGCCATCTTTATAGATAATAAAGGCCGGTTTGTAGAATAATGGAGGACATTTTACTTGCCCATCCAAAATGAGGAGTCCAAGCGATGAGCCAATGTACTGCTCAGGCAAACCTAATTTGCCAACCAACTCCGGATTAAGAATATACCCTCCATTCCAGGCCAGGTCAATTGAATTTGAATTGCTGCGTTCTTTAGCATACTCTTTTATCAGTGTTGGAACATTTTTCGGACTTTCTTTGGCGAGGTAAGCATTGAAATACCATTTTATTTTTTTAAAATTGATTTCGGTAAGTACACCACTCCAGGGTAATCCATCATCATAAATACCTCCAATGAATTGATATTGAACATTAGCCGGAAGACTGGATTTGCTATCAGCTTGATCGAGGCTTTCAAGAAATTTGACAATAGGGGTGCCATTTTTCTCTGCGTCTTTACCAATAATTTTAAACAATTCAGCCTCTCCGTATTTTTCAGCCAAACGGTTAAATAAAGGCGACTTTAAAGCAATATCAAAATCTTTGGAAGTTTGAACGGGAGTAGGATACGCCAATGTTGTTCTAACCCCGGCGGGAACAAATTGAATGAAACCACTGTCTAATGGAACCCCCATTATTTTGGCGGTTAACGGATTTTTGGCTTTGCCAATATGAAAATGATCGATATTGATGATGTCAGTCATCATTGAAGCATGCTCTCCATTCGTAATTAGAAATCCGCTCTTTTCTTTAATTTGTCGTAGAACCTTCAAGGCATCAGGTCCCATTTGTGGAAAATGAACCCCGATACACCATTGTTGTGTTTTTACAATTTCTACAAGGCCATGTTTATAGAGCAAGGATAATTCCGGCTCATGCTCACTCTCGATATACTCCGTAATGTATGTATTGGAAAACCATGTGTCGTTATGGGATTCATGTACGAAAATATAGGTGTGTTCAAGTTTTTCCTTTTTGGCAATCAGCAGTTCTTCCGTTAATTCCTCTTCTATGGACAAACGCAGTCTCGATCTGAAGGGTTGCAGGATGAAATACTCCATTTCGTGTTTGATGTATTTCCCCGGGAAATAGCCTTTGGGAATATTTGTTTTTAGCATACTGGTTAGGCGCTTCCGATTGTCAATTCCAAGTGATTCACTATTGGTTAACTGATGCAGGGCTAATTCCCAGTCTGTAAAAAACTGTGGAGAAATAATCAGTTTTTTTCTATTAACCGGACGAAATACTGTACGATGGATCAGGTTTACCAGACCAATTAATTCCTGATGAGTATAATCCATGTAGGCAAAGCATTTCCTGTTGCGATGTCTGTAAGCCATTGAATGATCATGCCGAATTTTATATTCGCCGTCCTGACAATGGAAAATGTTCTCTACCAGGTTGAAATACCTTAATATATCTTCTTCTAAGTCATTGGTATGTTCCTTGAGTTTATTTTGAATAGTATAAGCATAATTCAAAACTCGTCCTTTAACAAGCTGCTCTTCAACTCTGAAAAAACTTGGGTCAATCAATGATTTCAGTAACATCATGAAAGATAAACGTCCATAGCCAGGAAGATAGTGACGGGTATCCTGATTCATGATGGCAGCCAAATCATCGTTTTTAAAATTAATATGCGCTTTGTAAATCGCGAACATATCTCCAATTAATATTCTTTCCTTACTACTGCAATTAGAGTTTAATTGGAAATATAATATTTTGAGGATGTCTCTTATGTTATTTTCCAGCGATTCATAGCTGTACCTGTTTTTGATCACATTTAGATTATGGGTCACATCATCAACACTGTTCTGAGGGTAAAATACCTGCTCAATAATTTTATTGATCAAATTTTTGGAAAGCTTACTGCCTTTAAATTCCAGTACCCTCAATCGGTTCTTTTCATCTAAATGATTACCGATAACTTCTTCGTAAACCTCCCTGGGCTCGTATTGTCTGCAAAATATCGGCGTTCCGCTGGCAGCTGCTTCTAAAATCGGAAGACCTCTCCCCTCGGTTTGACTTGGCAGCAATATCAGGGAAGCAATATGGTACAAGTGCCAAATATCAATCGGAGCAATGTGTTTCTGCTTGAATTCATCTTTATCGAATTCGCTGAATAAAAAACCAAGAAAAACTTTTGATTTAAACTCTTTGGGAAGGTTTTCCGAAAATAAGCTAAAATCTTGTAACAGGTTACGGTAATAATCCCGTTGGCCATGTGGGATTGGTCCCGAAACGATAATCGTTATTTTTAGTTTCGGGTTGTCTTCAAATTTCTGTCTGAATCGTTTTTCTAAAATTAACGTATTAATTAATTTGAAATTTAGCTCAATTGATTTTCTGCTGATTACCCTGGTTGGTTGTAGAAAAATGATGTTGTTATCTATAAAATCAAAATTGGTTGTCTTTGTGTGACCCAATAAGATGGGACTGAGAGAACGGTCGCTTTTGATGTGCTTGGTGGCGGCATGCACCGTAATGGTGTCTTTTTTGTTGGCAAAAATAGAGGCCACTTGCATAAACGCACCTATTATGCTTCGTTTGCTGACATGGAGATGAGATTGATGATCTATTGCTGTACCAATTAGCTCAACATTGATGGGATTGTGACCATTCAACTGGATGGTTTTGTTGCATTGAAGTCTATTAATGTTAACCGTCATCCATGATTTTCTTTCCCAGGGGAAAAGAACTTCAATAATGGAAAAAAATTCGCCGATGTGCGAGTTTGTAAAAAAAAAGTCTCTTGGCCCCTTTTTTATACCATTTTTACCGATGTCAATCTTACGGTTTCCACCCTCCCAGTAAAAATCATGATTGTTGTTGATGACGGGAATACCAAGATATTCTGAAATTAAAACAACAGCTAAGGCCAGAGAGACATTGCCAGGGTTGGAACACACGTTGATGATGTAGAGCAAATTGATATTTTGTTCCTCAATATAATGGCCGAGCTTTTCAACAATGACCAGCACTTCTTTCCAGAACTCCCCGATTAATTGATTGTAGGATTCGCTGCCACGTTCCAGTTTTTCTTTAAAAAACTTGTTGTATAATGCCCAATTATCAAAGCCATCTATCTCCTTAATTACCTTTTGGAAGGGAGAGTCGATGAGTTCTATAGCTTCCTGGCGAATTTCCCCTGCTATGTAGTGAATTTTAATTTGCGGATAAATATTCTTTAGTACATGTGTGTATTTATTTGCTTCTACAGTAATGCCATCTATAGCAAAATAAAATGATATCAGTCCTACTCCCCCGGTTTCAATGTGATTTTTGAAATCATTTGCGTTACCAGGGAATTTAGCAGTTGGAGGTTTGTCGCGTACCCGATCAATAAAAATACCCAGATCGAACCACGTATTGATTTGTTCATTCTTTAGTTCTTCCAGCATGCTTATCGTTTTTAATGTCTGCATTTCAGAAGATTGAATTTCGTTAGCGCATTTGATATTCATATTGGTGAAGTATTTAGTATTGATTAGAATGAAAATAATTGAGTTAATTTTTCTTCAAGCACATCATAAGAAAAATGCTTGGTACCTAATTCGAAATTGTATTCACCAATTTCTCTTGCCAATTTGGGATTGTAAATAATCTCTGCCATCTGCTTCACTTTGTCATCACTTAGTAGGCTGTCTTCTAGCATTACTGTCTTGAATCCTTTACTGCCAATATCCTGCATGTATACAGGCTTGTAGTTATTGACAAAAATTGGTTTTTTTGCCAAAACGCCTTCAACAAATGCATTTCCAAACCCTTCATAAGTACTGAAGTAGGTACAGGCTCTGCCATGAGCATAGACGTCTGAAAGATCAATATGGCTTAAGACATCATCAGCTATGGAAATAACCTGGTTCGTTAGATTCAAATCGTGAACCATATCTACTAACTCGTTGAAGTAGGTTTTATTTTCATCATCTTTGTGATTTCCTGTCACCACAAGCTTGATTCTTTTGTCGCTGAGTTTATCCAGCAACGAGATGGCGGTTTCTATTCCTTTTCTTCTTACGATTCTTGTAACCTGTAGCAGAGCAATCTCATTTTTAGCCACACCCAAATCACGCAAAAAATACTTGTTTCTTCCATTTGCAATGCCAAATGGTTTTGAAAAATCCATCACATTAGGGACCAAAATCGCTTTGCGATTGAATCCGTCTTTATAGGTTTCTACACCAAATGTATTTATGACGGCATGCCGAACATCGGGGAGTACGAGTGGAAAATTATCAATAACGAACTTGTTGATGGAATCATGAACAGAAATATAACGATCTCCTCTTTCCCAAAAAAAATCATGATCATGTGTGACTGTATAAATTCCGGTTTTTATAACAAGTTTTTTTATCCCAATACCCATTGATAAGTGACAAGGAAGGGCCGATGCGTTTTCAGAAAGCAGGCAATCAATTTTATTATTTGATACCCACTTTTCCAACTTCTTACAGATTAGATCTGAAATCTTATCAACATGCTCAAGGAGAGGCTCAGGGGAATTATCCGGCTCAAAAAAAGCTTTTCTTTGACCCCACTCGGCTTCCGGGGAAAAGAATGAAAGTACAGGATAGTGATGATGATGAAATTTGACTTCAGTCCAGTTTTCAAATTCTCCGGATATGACAAAGACATCATGTCCCATCCTTTTTAATACTTCTATCCACTTAAGGGTTTCTAAAGCTACGCCATCAACCCCCCCTATTCGACCAATTATAATTCCAATTTTCATATTTCTTCTTTTCTCATTTATTGTTTTATAATACTGA
>CAZDRA010000201.1:0-1448 GCA_964507705.1 uncultured Roseivirgaceae bacterium
TACAACTTCAAATCAGGATTTTCAGGGCCGAAGTGTTTCAGCATGACAATTGGATCGGTTGTTGAATAATTTATAATTGTAACTCCATCCATAGCCGCTTTTTCCGTAACGAAAAATTCGTCATTGGTCAATTGTCCATAACGGATTAATGATGGCGTTTCAATATTCCAAACGCTCATTTTTCCATGTCCTTGCATCATGATCATTCCATATGCAGCATTGTCTTTGATGGTTACTGTTTGGCCTGGGAATACAGTAAGTTCCTTAGCGCTAAAAGCCTTGGAACGATAGCAGATCCATTTTTCAGCGTAGCCTTCTGCTTCCATTTCTGCTAAAGGACGAACCGGAATTGGATTCATAAAACGGGTTTCCAACATATTTGGATTGGTATTTAATTCCCAGTCAAGGACTTCCATCAACTGATCAAAATCTCCAATTCTATCCTTCGGAGTGCCGTTCCATAACAGCTCTTCAGGAATGATCGCTTCATTAACCAGGGACTGGTACATGGCGAATACGTCGGATGCTTTTTGTGGTTCATAGGTGCATAAACTTCCAGGAGCGTGCAGCATACCGGGAGGAACATCCCATCCTGTTCCGGGTTCCAGACGGAAAGCCGAAGAGTAATTGGTAATTTTATTATCCCCTTTGGTGAAATTTACCAGGCATTCCCGAATCTGGTCTTTCGTGGTGCCCGGGGTCACTCCGAAAAAGGTATAAGGAAAGTCACCACCGTGGTTATTTAATTGAGGAGGGAAATAATAAGCTTCCGGTTTACCCTTCTGACCAATAAAAGCAGCCTGCTCATCATTGTGATGTACATGATGTGGAAGAGGGCCCATATTGTCAAAGAATTTGGAATACATAGGCCAGCTTTCGTGCTCGTTCCACAATCGATCTCCGATGATGGATCCTTTTAATTCATCGATTGCATCTTTCAATGATATTTGAATTTCCTTGTTTCCCTCTTTTAGCACGATGAAACTCAAACCTTCATTTTCTCCAGTGAGTGGTCCGTTTTTGGCAGGGGTAGTTGAGGAAAACCAACGCTCGTCTATGCCTCCGCGTTCACCACCCAATATGTAGTAATCATCAGGATGTAACTTTATTCTTCGCCCTGGTACACAAAAGGATCTGGGAACCCAATTAGGTGCCAAGCGTAATATTCCTTTTCCTTGCTCTAATGCATTTTCCGCTAATCTTTTTTCCATAGTTTACTAAGATTTATTTTGTCTCAGGTTAATTGGTTTATTTATAAATTCGCTTATTTGCTTATCATCCATCAATAGCTCAATTTCCAAATCGTATGTTCTACACTCACCCGGGGCCAGAAAAATAAGTTCATTCTGCTCCCTGGTTTTAGCCTGGCCGACAGGAGGGTTTGTGCAGGGTTCAAGGGCAGTCACATATTCACCCTTTCCCCAATGCTGCCAGTTTGTTAACCAGGG
>CAZDRA010000201.1:1548-5818 GCA_964507705.1 uncultured Roseivirgaceae bacterium
CAAGGGCAGTCACATATTCACCCTTTCCCCAATGCTGCCAGTTTGTTAACCAGGGCAATTGATTTTTACGAAATCGCAAAGCTACAGCCATTCCGATGGAGGAATTGTGCAGTCCGCAGGTGCACTGGCCATCCTCATCCGGAAGGGCATTAATGAATGCTACTGCTTCTCCGCCTCCGCTATGTTCTTGCATCGGAGCCTGGCATTTACGAAAGTTATAGTCTTTTCTGAAAATAGTATTGTCCTGTTCCCCTCCACGAGATTTCCATTGGCCATTCCAAATGATATCAGTGCCTTCATCTACCAGAGGCCATCCAAAGTTGAAATGATACAGCATCATGTGAGGAGCCTTTGTATTTCCATGATTGGTAACTTCATCATGAATTTTGATATGAGCTTTGCCAAGGGTTCCTGAAATTTTTCGCTTTAATTCCAGGCTGGGGCCAAAAACTTGTGTTTGTTTCATGATTCCGGTAATGCTCATCTCCATATTACCGACTTTGAGATCCGGTTGAATAATTGATTCTATTTCTGCTGGAATATTGCTTATTTGTCCATGCAGGCCTCGCTCACCATAAGTGTCAGACTCCGGGCCACCGGCATGAGAAAGACCACAAGTGGCAAGCAGGCCTCCACCAAACGTTCTAAGCCAATCGAGTCCCTTATCCGAAAATGGTTCAGGAGGTGTTATCCCCGAATGACTCAACCAGGCAAGACTATGCTCATTATAAAACGTATCAGCAATATCCATTGCACGATCAAGTACCACTTTATAACGTAAGCCGGTTCCGGTATTGATCCAGGCTATTCGGGTTCCGCGTCCCGGACCATTATCCAATACTGAAGTCTCAATACCTCCGAGTTGTGCAGGATTGGAAATTTTATCGCTCCAGTTTTGTTCTGTTATATTAGTATTCTTCATTAATTGGGAATTATTGAATTAACCTTAATAATTCATGAATATATCCATTTCGAAGATAAGATATTGACTTTCAGTAAAATATATAAAATGAATATAGAATTAAATTTTCAGAAATCTTTTTTGAGATTATGGTCAATGTCGTAATTTCTAATACTTTACAAGTATCAATAATTATCCCCTGCATTATGCAGGTTAAAGCCCATGTTTGCGTATCATGTCATTTATAAATGTATAACCCTGCTCTGCCATATCCCAGGGCTTTGCAAATTCGCGCCATACATTTATAGCATTGGCAAAATCTGGATCATTGCGTGTAAAGCCTTCAATTGTAAGCCAGCCATTATAGCCGATTTTTTTTAACGTTGAAAATGTTTCATCCCAGGATACATGTCCCGTTCCCGGGGTTCCTCTGTCATTTTCACTAATGTGAACATGGTGTAAATGTGGCGCTATGGTTTGTATCGCCGTGGCGATTTTTTTTTCTTCAATGTTGGCGTGATGTGTATCGTACATTGCCTGTACATTTCGATGATCGACAAGGGTGACCAATCGACTCAATTGTTCCATTGTGTTGCACAAGTAGCATTCAAATCGATTCAGTGCCTCAATACCGAGCACTACACCTGCCTGTGCTGCATAATCACCTGCCTCATGCAAAACTTCAGCACTCCATGTGTACTCTTGCTCTTCCGGTGCATGCTGGGCAAATGTGGCAAATGCTGAATGTATTGGTCCACAAATGAGTTTTGAGTTTAGATCATGAGATCTATCTATCATCCATTTAAGGCGATTTAATCCATTTCTTCTTACAGCGTCATCGGGATCAATAATATTTTCCTCCTTTCCAAGAACAGATACAGCAGTTACTTCTAGCCCAATATCTTGTGCATGATTTCCCAATTTTTTATATGCCGGTTCATCTGGGGATCCGATAAAAAATTCTACCCCATCGTAGCCGATTTTTTTAAGCCTGTCCATAATCGGTAATAGCTCGTCTGACATTCCTGCAGACCATGCAAGCACATTAAAACCTATTTTATTCACATCAATCTAATTTTTTCATCCTGATATTCCGGTATTCAACTTTCATAGGAGGCCCAACGTGTACCTGCATTCCAAGCCATCCCGAAGATTTCCTGTTGATTGCATCATTGTCAGTCACGTCGCTCATTAAAATACCATTAATATAATGTTGCAATCTGTTGCCTTTGATTATAAGATGACACTCGTTCCAATCCTCACTTTTAATTTTTTCCTTTAGTGCATCAGAATCACCAAGCGATTTTACAACTTCCGTATTTTGCCATGCGTTACCTTTTACGTTTGCCCGCAAAGAGCCAGGTTCACTTGGGTTTTCCTGTGAGCTTACAATTACTTGTTGACCTCGGTAGGCCAGGGTAGTTCGTTTTCGTTCTTCATAATTTTGTCCTGTATAGCTGTTTTTCCCATCGATATCTGCCTGGTATCCTCTCAGTGCAAATGGGATATCTTCCAATTGTTCGCTGCGGTAGTTAATTCCACTATTGCCGCTTTCCGTGATGCGAAACTCTGTTTTCAACTCAAAATCCTTTGGTTCACCTCCCTGCCAAATGATAAAGGTATTTGTTTTTAAAAGCGTAGTAGGAGTGACCTGACCTACCAAACTACCATTTTCCACACTCCAGTAGGTTGGGTCACCTTTCCAGTTATTGAGCGTTTTGCCATCAAATATCTGGACGAATTCCTCTTCCATATTTGGTGCATCACCTGATCCCTTTGTCTCATTATTTTGTTTTTTGCCCGAGGATTGCCCATTGCAATTAATGAGTAACGGCAATAATAGTATCCAAGGTAGAATTTTAATGTTATTCATTTTAAGCATATTGATTATTATTAGTTTTAACAGTTTATCTCAAGATAATGAATCATTATAAGAACACTCGCCATAATATTAATGCATATTGTTTTTCAATTGAGCATGCCCCTTATTATAAAAAATATACAGTCCATCCTTACCGGCAACAATGATATCCTTTCTCCCGGAACCTGTAAGGTCGCTAATGTTGAAACCAAGTCCAACACCCTTGCCCTCGCCAAATGATCCATAGCTTATAATTAGTTTCGTAAAAGATTCTCCATTCCACTTGAAGTAGTATATGCCAAGTGGATCATTTGACCCTGGATCTTTCCCATTGTGTGATCGATATCGTTTTCCGGTAATGAGTTCATTTTGTCCATCCCCATCCAGATCCGCCCATTCCATGGTGTGATATTGCGAATTGTATGGATCAATTGGGTGTTTTATCCATGACAATTCAGTTGTGTTATTGAGCATTTTTTGTTCGTACCAATCCAATCCATAACCATGGCCTTGCCCTACGATCAGATCCTGCATGCCGTCCCGGTTTACATCCGTTACAATAATAGGAACACTGGCCGTCCCCTTGCCAAACTCAAATTCCTGATGAAAAGTCCACGGCTCGTCGAAAGGGTTTCCAGGAGCTTCAACCCAGCCATTATGCACAATCAAATCGCCCCTTCCATCGCCATTGATATCTCCAAAGCCCAGACCATGCCCATGTTTGCCCATGATTTTGTATGAATTAAATTTGCCCGTTCCTTTTCCCTGTTCATCCCGTACCAGGCGGTAGATCACCAATGAATCATTTGGCGTATTGGGTATTATTTCTTTTACGCCATCACCGTCAATATCCCAGGCCCTGATGGTTTCTACATTACCGGATTCAGCGATAACATGCTCTTTCCATTCTCCATTATTACCTGGGTTTTCCCTCCATCTTACCTGTTTGCCAAACCAGCCTCCTGTAATAATGTCCAGAAGCCCATCCCCATTCACATCCAAAGGAAT
This sequence comes from uncultured Roseivirgaceae bacterium, assembly GCA_964507705.1. Taxonomy (GTDB): domain Bacteria; phylum Bacteroidota; class Bacteroidia; order Cytophagales; family Cyclobacteriaceae; genus JAAUQL01. Next base: position 5,319 of record CAZDRA010000201.1, read on the forward strand.
GGTAGAAAAATCATCCCAATACTCACCATATCGCTTATCAGAACCAATGTAGTGCCGAATTAAATGATCAGGACCTTCATACCAATATGCCCCGGAAATTATGTCTGGGACCTCATCATTATTTACATCAAATACGCCTACCGTTTCAAAACTTTCTGAAGCTATTTGCCTTTTATCAAATTTTAAAGGGGGCGTAATATTTTCTGCTTTATCCGATTTTGATTGGGAAACGCAAAGCATACTGCAAAAGAAAAACGGGATAGTCAGGATGAATATATTTTTCATAAATAAATGTTTGCTTCTTGAATTTAGCATATTCATGTGAATATCATTTATCTGGCCTTTCGGATATTTTGTTTATAGCAATTTTCAATTACTCTATCATTCATAAACGGTATGTTTGGGATTTCCCCCAGAGATCAGGTAGGCCAATAAGTCTTTGAGCTCTTCCTCATTTAATCTATTGATCAAACCGGGAGGCATGGCCGAAATAGTTGAAA
>CAZDRA010000202.1:0-5811 GCA_964507705.1 uncultured Roseivirgaceae bacterium
CGTATCATCTGTTTGAGCTTTTTAAACAAAATACTGTTACAATTAGAACTTAGCCGTGTTTTATTACCGGATTGAATGATCCCTTCAACAGAAACTTTGCCTGTTACCAGTGCGATTTCAATATTCTCATTTGATGGAAAAGCGTTGATATTGAAAGAAGTTCCCAGTGCAGTCGTTACAACAGATTCTGTAACTATTCTAAATGGCCGTGAAGCATCTTTACTAACTTCAAAAAAGGCTTCCCCTTCTAATATTACTTCCCGTTCATGGATATTAAAATTTGATGGATACCAGATTTTACTTCCGGCATTTAATATCACTTTTGTGCCATCTTCGAGATGGAATGACAGCTTTTGGCCGGGCTCAGTACTTTTCTCAATTTGTACTATCGTTGGAATTTGTTCGACATCTTGAGGGAATTGAAAAAATGCCACTACCATCACTATCAGTGATAATTGAAGCAATAAGTCCTGAAACAACATACCGGGCACTACTCTTCTTCGTATAATTTTGCAATTCATACCCTGTTTTTGGAGGCCTGTCTTTCGAATTAAATCCAACCTTACTGTTCTTTTTATTCAGATCAAGGGAGTTATAAATTTCCTCCATTTCGATTCGCTCGTGGATCTTTTCAAGTTTTTCACTCCACTTGCTATAATCACCTGAATTTACCTTTATTTTTTGCCAGGCATTTTTAAAATCTCCTTCAAGGTCTAATGAGGCATCTGACTTTTCAATCCAAAGCAGAACCTGTCTCGCTTCCTCAGGTGAACACTTATTTTCAATATATTTTTTGAGTGATTTTAATTCCACGTTTTTTATTTTACTCATTATACAAGTGAAGTCTCTTTTACCCTGAAAAATAATTTTTATTATTATAAACTTAATTTTAAGAACTCTATGTTAATCATTGTCATTGCCACAGATTCACAAATTATAATATTTCCTACATCAGTCATCTACTCATTGGTTCATGTAGACGCGAACCAGGAGTAGGCACAGTCCCCGCTCAGAGTCACCTTTTAAGGGGCTCTGAGCAAATGAGTTTTAGGTGAAATGAAGTAGTCAGATATTCCGAGTTCCTCAGAGTCTTGAATAATTCATGAAATTAATCTGCGCATCTGTAGCTTTACGATTCTACCTACAATAAAAAAATTATCCAAATTTAATTTTAGGGGTATATCATTGTTTGATTGTATTATGAAATATGAATAAAGATGTCAATCTTTAAACTTTATCCTGAAAGGTAAAAGACACCCGAACTTATTTAATGAAAAACGATCTTGACGATATAATTGGCCGTTTGAAACAAAATGATAAAGAAGCATTTAACTTGCTTTTTTATATGTATGCTGAAAAACTATTTAAGTTCAGCCTCACATTTTTCAATGAAGAAGTTGAAGCCGAAGAAATTGTTCAGGAAGTGTTTTTGAAAATTTGGCTTAAAAGAGAAACTATTTCTGATCCCTCTACTTTCAATGCCTACATATACACAATAGCAAAAAATATGATCTTCAATAATTTGAAGAAAAATATTTACAGAAAGAAATATGAGACTTACATCTACTCCTATTCCCAGGCCAGCAGAAATGACACGGAGAATGAAGTTATTTATGAAGAGACAAAGCAAAGGGTGGAAAGAGCGCTAGACCAGTTGCCTAAAAAAAGAAAGGAAGTCTTTTTACTTAGCCGGCGGGAAGGCCTTAAAAATAAAGAAATAGCTGAAAAGCTTGATGTTTCCATTAAAACTGTCGAAACACATATGAGCTTGTCTTTGAAATATTTAAGAGGATTATTCCATATAGATGCAGATAAAATGATGATGCTTACCTTCCTTGTATTATCCAATTTTTTAAATGCTTAGGCTCTTAGCTAGTCCTACATATCCTGCTTCGCCGACCAATGTCAATTATTAAGCTTTTTGTCACTGCAAGCATAACAGTCTTATTGTGGTTTAATATTGCCATAATCAATCCCTAAGTCATTGGTTCTAACCTCTCTTAATTTTGCTTTTAATTTCTCTTTAAAATCAGACACAACACTGGCAAATTTTGGGTTATCAGCCAAATTGGTAAACTGTTTTGGGTCTTTTCCCATATCAAATAATTCGATTCCCGACCCGGCATCTTCATTATATTGAATATATGACCATTTTTCATTGCGCAATAAAAATGTCTTCCCTCCCTGTGAAACCGAGAAAGCCATTTCTCTCACCTTATGTGCTGGGTTTTTGAGGGTCTTTACCAAACTTTTTCCTTGGAGATGTTCCGATACTTGTATCCCTGCCAATTCAGAAATTGTAGGATATAAATCAATTAGCTCTGCAAAGGAATGGCAAACAGCAGGATTTCCCCCTGGGATTTTTATGATTAATGGAACTCTGGCAGACTCTTCATGCAAACTTACCTTCATCCAAAATTTATGCTCCCCAAGGTGAAACCCATGATCGGAGGTGAAAATGACAATTGTATTATCTTCCAGTCCTTCCTCTTTGAGTGTTTGGAGGACTTTGCCGACCTGTGCATCCATATAAGAAACAGAGGCATAGTAGGCTGCAATTGCCTTTCTTTCCTGAACCTCATTCATTTTTCCATTTACACTCGTTACGTAATTAATCCCTCGGTCTGGGATGTCGTCCCAATCGTTTTCAACCTTTTTTGGCATAATCACTTTGGTGTGAGGGTAGGGCTCAAAATATGATTTTGGAGCTACAAATGGGACATGCGGACGTACAAATCCTACTGCCAGAAAGAAAGTCGAATCCTTTAATTGCCTGATGAGTTCACTGGCAATTAATGCAGTCTTTCCATCGGAATGTACCAGGTCTCGTCCATCAGCTTTGACGATAGTCATCACATTGCCTCCTCGAACCGGCAGGGTTCCATCCGGATTTCCCTGAACCAATTCTCCTTCTCCCCAAGCTTTCCACTCCGGCCCCTGGCTATTGTAGCGTTCAGTCCAGGACGCTGCATCATCCTTGCCGTTGGAGCCAATTTCGATATCTATGGGGACGCCCATATGATAAATTTTACTTACCCTGGCAGTATAGTATCCATTGTCCTTAAATAGTTGCGACCATGATTTTCGGTCCGGCCCGACATTTTCTCTTCCACTAACATATCCAAAAGTAGTGGTGGCATGGGGATAATAACCAAACATGAATGATGCCCTGGAAGGACCGCAAACAGGATACTGGCAATAAGCCTTGGTGTATCGAACACCTTCCGATGCCAACTTATCAATATTTGGTGTTTTACATGCTTTGTTTTCATAAGCAGATACTGCTGTGGCTGCCAGGTCATCAGCAATAATGAACAATACATTATATTTTTTATTGGGCTTTTGACATGAAGCAAAGGCCATGAAAATCAATAAAACAATAGTCAGGTTTTTCATAATTACGAATTGGGGAATTGGACAGTTTTTTATATTCTTCAGACTTAATGATCAAATCAATTTTATCAGCTCATCTATGGCTTTTTGGACATTATTTCTAACCTGAAGAATATCTGCTTCCATCATGTAGCATGGTGCGCTTACGATTTTATTTTCGCTATCAACAGCGATTTGATCAACGGTTTTCATTACTGCATTTGCACCGGCTTTTTCCATTCCCTGGCTTATAGCATCAATTTCATATGAAGAGGGAGCATCAGTTGACCCGACTGTTAATGTAGCAGAAACATCGCTATTCTCCAGTGCTTTGGCGATTACCGTAGGACCCATGCACAATCCTGCAATTGGTTTTTTATTTAGTACCATGGATAAAATAGCATTTTTTACCTGTGCATTGATATCACCTTCAGGACCAGAGAAAGCCCACTTGCTTAGGTTTTTGGCTGCCCCAAATCCTCCCGGCAAAACGAGCCCATCTAATTGCGAGGCATCAAATTTGTCGAGACTTTGGATATTGCCTCTGGTAATTCTGGCAGATTCAACTAAAACATTTCTTGTTTCATTCATCTCTTCACCGGTGATGTGATTGACTACATGATGCTGTTTGATATCGGGGGCAAAACATACTGCCTCTGCCCCTACTTTTTTTATAGCCAACAATGTGAAAACTCCTTCCTGAATCTCTGTACCATCATAAACTCCAGAACCGGAAAATATTACGCCTATCTTCATTTTCTTACTTTTTAGTTATGAAAGCAAGTTATAAAGTAAAGATGAAATTTTGAAATGAAAAAGACTTCAATAAGGGATGGGCTTATATTTTGATTCGTTGAAAATTGTTAGGGCGTTTTCCATTTTCATCAGGTTGGGAAGTGACACCTCAGTATGTTGTGAAGTATATTTATCTACAATTTTCCAGCCTATCCATCGGCCAATTCTTCCTGGGCAATTTTCCCCAACTTCAATTGTCTTGGGCCGCTCACTCATAAATTTGTCCTTTACCCGAGGGTCCGTTTCAAATAGCACTTCATTTTCTAAAATGCTGGCCCAAATGACTGGCTCGTGCTCATCAATGTCGGTCGTTTCGAAAGTTGAATAACCTGTAAACAAACTATCGGGAGTACAAGGCATCAGATTTTTTGCCATATAATATGCCTTTCCGTAATATATCATATCTGCCAGAGCAGTTTTATCTTTGAAGTTGGTTTTATTGTATAAATTGGAGTACATAAGCATGATCTGAGGTACTACATAAGGTTTATCGTACCTTTTTAAAATATACCCAGGAATATCCTTTGGTATATATTTTCCTTTCAAGCCCAGGTAATAATCCAAGCCAATAATGATGAGACTATCAGATAAATAAAGATCACCAATCAGTCCGGTTGCTACTGTCTTTATTTTTGGAACTTTAAGTTCTGGATAGTAATATTTTAAATACCTAAATGCCTCTTCAAACTGCCGTCGGATATCAGACAAATCTCCATAAGTATTTTCAATCTCAATAAATAGCGAATCAATATTGCGATCGTTGAGTAATTTGAAATATTGATCTACTAATATTTTTGGAGAAGGGTATTGAGAAAGATTTAAAAATTCTTCAGCAAATACAGTATTTTCACTTAGCAGCTCTGCCAATTCATTTTTACTAGAAATTTTGTGCAACACCCGATCAAGACGCTCTATTTCCACTATTATTTCTATCGCAGAAACATCTGGTGATTCAATGCAATCATCACTCTTGCAGGAGAAAATCGCAATTGATATAAACATGAAAGTAAAGAAGCTTATTGTAGGTTTATTCAGAGACACCGTCATTATTACTAATTATATTATGAAATATTTAACAGCTGCAAGTTTAGTGATTTTGATAATAAATACTTCACATGCTCAGACAAAACTGGGATAAACATTTGATACATTTTCAACACCTACCACCCCGAAACATCAATAATTCCAAATCGCATTCCTCTGGTAGTTTTTATGCTTTTCATCTCACCTTTATATTTAATGTGAGTGAGATTGATCTGATCATCAAATAACTCCATGAGAATTGAATTTTCAATTTCAATAGTCTCAAAAACATCTATGCTTTTGGCTTCCAGAAAACATAATATTTCATGTTCCTTAAATTCAAATCCCAAAAAATTTAAATCAATCTGCTTTGTGTTAATCTTAAATCTGTCTTTTAGATAGTTTTTAAGATGAAGGTTGATGGTTTTTTTGTCATAGGATCTATCGAGTTTAAATTCATCACAGTGTTCGAATGCTATTCTTGCTTCATTCTAATTGTTTTTTTGTGTAAAACAAAATTAATAAAACAAGGATTCTTTCTTTACAAGTAAATATTCCCTGCTGGCGAGGCCATAGCCGTCAGGTTAAGAGCCTAATCAATTGATACTGAGAGAAATATTG
>CAZDRA010000203.1:0-5666 GCA_964507705.1 uncultured Roseivirgaceae bacterium
TGGCAAGCGTAAGTTATAAAAATGAATTTAGGTACAAACACGGATAGTCATTTAAATTAATTTACTTTGAAGTTTTTGATTTTAGAGAAGCAGCAGTAAAAAGAGAAAAATATTTTAAAACAGGAAGCGGAAGAGAAACTTTAAAAGGATTATTAATAAAAGCGCCCGTAGTTCAATTGGATAGAATACCGGATTTCGGCTCCGGTGGTTGAGGGTTCGAGTCCTTCCGGGCGTGCCAATTTTTTTGCCCCATATTTGCCAAATTAAATATTTGGTTGGTATGGGGCATTATTTTTATTTAAACTTTAATTTGTTGTTATGGACATTTCAATTTATGTGGAACAACTTTCGGGAGAGCTAAACGAAAAAGCATATAAAGCTTCTGACTCCTTGGGCCGAATAGGCACTGAAGAAGTAGTCAATGCCATGATCAGTTTGCTCAATCATGAATTTTCTGAATCTCGAATTATGGCTGCCAGAACATTAAGCTTAATAGAGAACAACAACCTGGCTTTGGCACCACTTTTGGAAGCGATAAAAGATAAAACTAATAGCAACATATCTGGTGATCTATTGATCGCACTTGAAGACTTTGATTTGAGCGAAGTATATGTAGAACTATTTAGGCTTTATCTATTTGGAAACTATAAAACTTCTATGGTAGCCAAGGACCTACTAGATCATAAAGAATTTAATATTACACCAAGGGTGATTAAGAAAGCACAAAAACACTGGGATCATTACTCAAATAATATAAAGCAAGATGAGATATATGCCCTGAGAAAAAATGAAGTTGAAGAGATGTTGAAGGATATTAGGGCATATTTGGATTAATCCTCTTAATTGCATAATGGTTTGAAGAAAAACCAATCATCCTCAACGTCATTGCGATGCAACGATAGGAGGGAAGAACCAATCTCAAAACCTTATCTATTTTTGGTTGCTATGTGAATACTATTCCATTAATTTTAATGAAATTTAAAATCTCTTTGTTCATATTCAATTTTTAATAATTACGCATCATGAAAAGTAGCAACTATTTGATCCTTTCACTTTCAATTGTCTTATTTGTCGCAGCACCTTCATTTGCCCAAAAAGTAAATAAACTTTCATCCAAGGAAAAATCTGATGGATGGGAATTACTTTTTAATGGTAAAAATTTCAAAGGATGGAGGCAATGTAATGGAAATTCCATGCCTGCAAACTGGAAAATTGAAGACAACTCCATGAAAGTATTTACTGGAGAAGGGAAAAAAGATGGGCAAGGGGCTGGCGGTGACATTCTCTACTCGCCTAAGAAATTCAAGAATTTCGAGTTATCCATTGATTGGAAAGCAGGCAAAAAGGGAAATTCTGGAATATTTTACTATGTGCAGGAAGTGCCGGGAAAGCCAATCTATTTCGCTTCACCAGAAGTACAAGTTCTCGACAATGAAAATGCCTCAGATAATAAAGTGGATAGCCATTTAGCAGGATCACTTTATGATATGATAGCAGCAGATCCAAAGACGGTTCATCCTGCCGGTTCATGGAATACAGTTGTCATAAAAGTAAAAGATGGTGCCGTGACCCATACTATGAATGGCGTGCAGGTTGTGAAATATACCTTGTGGACTCCTGAATGGGATGAGATGGTACAGAATAGTAAATTCAAAAACTTCCAGGGGTTTACAGATGGCATTGCCAAAGAAGGATATATCGGCCTCCAGGATCATGGCTATTCCATTTGGTTTAGAAACATTAAGATTAGAGAGTTGTAATATTCCATCATTTATAATGAAGGACTCGAATTATAGCCAGGCACTATTAAAACTGGAAACTACTTGATCACAGTAAGTTATTTCTTTTCTTTATATTTGAAATAGCTAATTTTTGTATTAGCTAGAATATTGACTTATTTAAATAACTTAACCCTTTAATTATCATGACTTACTTACTCAAAAAATTGAAACTTGTTGCCACCGGGATTATGGCTCTTTCTTTTATGATGACCATGGCCTTGACTTCTTGCGATCAGAAAAGTAAAAGCTCAGATGATTCTAAAACCGAAAAGGTAGATGAACACCCTGCCACCCATGATATGGCGCACGACAGCACAAAAGTAGAGGAGCATCCAGCAGGAGAGGAGCATTCATCTGGCGGAGATGAGCACCCATCAGATAAATCTGAAGAAAAGAAGAGTGAAGAACATCCTTCAAATTAAGCACTTGTTCTATTGATTTTAGTGTTGCATGACTATCTATAAATAGTTATATAGTATAGAATAAACACTATTTGTCAACGTTAGTCATCCTTTCAAAAGTAAATGTTGTATTTACTAAAACAGGTTGACCTCCCACTTCTAGCACCGGATATGCTAAAAAGTTTATAGCCCCTGATTTGGGCATTGGATCAGGGGCTATATCCCTTCCACGTGTAAACTCTATGCGATTAGCAGGATGATGGCCAAAATAGTAAGTTGCCAGAGCACTATATTTATTGGCTTCGCTGATATCTACAGGCCACCATCTATCATCTGCATAAAACTCTGCCCAGCAATGGTATCCATCTACGCCTCCTTCATTGCGAGAGGATGGAATTGCAGCACCCACCGCAAATCGGGCAGGTATGCCGGCAGATCTCGCCAAAGAGATGAACAAGGAATGAAATTCCGTACAATTTCCTGATTTTGAGTCACAGGCATATGTGGCATCACCGGTGCCATAAATGCCTTCTTTTGCATAGCGAACATTATCAATGACATAATCGTAAAGTGCCCTGGCTTTCTCAAGCGAACTGTTGGCTTGCTTTTTTGTTATAATTTCCATAGCGAGAAGGCTGAAGCGGTCACTGACAGGTATTAGTAAATTTGCTTCAAGGTATTTTTCTGCATCCGTTTTAGGTTCTTGATAAGGTGACTTTTCTTGCCTAAAGACCTTATAATTTATGGTGATTTTTTGCCGGCTATGCTCTGGTTGCAGCTCAACATAAAGGATGCTGTTGCTGTACTTATTGTCGCTCAACAATTTGTGTGAATCGGGTGCATTCATAGAGAGGAGTTCAACAGTTTGAAATCGGTCACTTTGAGCAACAGGAATCCATATTTTGGCTGGCCCGGATAAAACAGGTAGTTGTATCTGGTAGCTAAAGGTAAACTGATCTGTACCTTCAATAACTCCAAGGAGATCGCTGGATGAATTTTCTACTGCAACGGTATGCCAGGTTTTGTCTTTGCGCTGCTTCCAAGTGTAATATGGTTTGCCATTAAGTTTATGAACGTCAGTCCTGGTTACCTTCATATTATCAATATCACCTTCAAGAAAAAAATCCACATCATACACATCTCCAGAAGATGTAGCAAGATCAACACAAGCAAAAAACTTATTGGGCGCAAGAATTGATAGATATTCTGTATGTACCCGTACAAGTTTAAGGCTTAGGTTTAAGGTGTCTTTATGAATATTGAAATAGCCATTTCCTTCTTTTGTTTTGGCATCAATATTAGCTCTAATCCCCCGTTCTACATCAGCGATTTTTGGCTTTCTCATCGCGTCACTTGCCTCATCCGTTGCAGTATCTTCAGCTTTATTGCCGTTTGTTTTGCAGGACTGAAGAAAGAATATTAATAAGAGAAATAAAGCAAATATATGGAGGTTGTGATTATTCATGTTGCAACAGTATATTAAAGTTTAATGCTTTAAAGGTAGTAAATCAAACAACTAATGTTGCAATTGTTATTGTCAAGAAAACGTAATTTTCATAAAACAGGAAGTCCAAATAATGTAAAAAATTAATATCAATAAAATACTTTAGTGTCCCTATAAGTATTTTTAATTAATTGAAAAACAAATAGTTATAGCTACTTTATAAAATAAAACTTAAAGTATAAAAATAAATCTCTTGCGGATGCAAATATTGAAATGATTAGCTGAAAATAAAGCGAAAGTAAATATGAGTTTTTGTAATGCAGGAAGGAGTGAAATAATAAATCCGAAAATGTAATCAGGGGATGAATACATTTTCGGATTGTTTTATAATGTTGCGTTAAATTACTTTTCCGTTCTTCACTTCACCAAAGTACTGAACATCGTAGGTATTTTCGTATCTTCTAATTGCCATGTCAATTTGTGGTTTTGTTTCACGCCAAATTTTCATGCCCCTGTTTTCGCCTCTTCGACGCAATTCCAGGTAAAAACCGTTTTTTAATTTTACTTCTCTCGTTACAGGTCGTGCCATATTTCAGTTTTCATTAATTTTATATGTCGAAAAATTCTTTGTTCGACACTTTTTAAAAGGAAAATATTTTATTTAAAATCATGTAACATTCAAAGCCTAATTAACATTATAGCGCATTCAAAAGTTTCGATTTTCTCAAAATGCAAAGATAGGATTTTTATTGGATTTATTGGATGTTATTGCACTTTATTTAGATTCAGGGGAGTTCAATCTTGTTGAGGTATTCAAAATTAATATTTTTCGCAATGCTGAATATTATTTATTTTTTGCTTTTCTTTTCACCCCACTAATGGCTTTTGTTTTCAATGGGTTATCTGGCCATTCATGTTTAGGATATCTTCTCTTCAATTCTTTTTTGACTTCAAAATAGGCATCTCCCCAGAAACTTTGCAGGTCTGAGGTGATTTGTACAGGTTTGAATCCTGGAGACAGCAAATGCATTAAAATGCTTGTTCTGCCTTGATTTACTGTTGGTGATGTCTCCATGCCAAATACCTCCTGAAGTCTGACGGCAAGAACAGGAGGCTCGCCATTTGGGGAATAGTTGAGTTTTATCCAGGACCCACTCGGCACTTCCATTTTTGCAGGAGCCAATTTTTGCAATTCTTGCTGTTTTTCCCAGGGCAACTTCTGATTCAAAACTTTGCCGAGGTTAATCTTTTTTAATTCCTCTGGCTTTTTTATGGATGTCAAATGACCAGACAGCCATGCGTAGTTGGTCACAAGTAGGGTAGGAGTGCTCACATCTGGCCAGCTGTCGGAAGGATTCCATTTTTTTACTGACATCATGCGATTTTGCCATTGCACAAATTCTTCATCAAAATTCAGCAGATGCCTTCCTTCTTTTTTTATGGCATCTGATATGGCCTTTACCAGTTGCGATTCGTCCGGAGCAGGCAAAGGCGTAGATTTGAGTACAATGCTTCCAATTCTAAGATCTTTGGAAGCGATCAGGCCACCTTTTTTTGTATCCCAGGTTATAATTTCTTTTTCCTTAACCAATGGTGCGAGGTCTTTGGGATTGAGCGGGGAAGCCATAAATATTTTTCCTATGCCATCACGAGCATCTACATGAGCAATGGCCAGCCAGGGTTCGTGTGCCAAATCATCTTTGTGACCAGCCATTGCAAATTTTCCATTGGAAAGCTGGAACTGTGCATTGTTGCCCGGTCGGGCAAAAGCTATTCTCTCCGGATAGGCATGTGCTAATAAAACTCCGGTTTCATACGGATCAAAAGCTTCATTATTTTCTCGTACATCTAATAATCGTCGATACGATGAGGCAATTTTTTCTATCCTCTTGAATCTATTATTTTTAAATTCATTTGATCGATATCTTCTCAAAGCCTCAATTCTTGTATTGAGATCAATACCATCCTCTTTTTTCAAAGGATCTCGTTCTTCCAATAGTGGGGCAACATCTGTGGCAAGTGCCAACATCTCGTCTTTCT
>CAZDRA010000204.1:0-5347 GCA_964507705.1 uncultured Roseivirgaceae bacterium
CCGTAAATGCGTAATGCCAATTCCAGATCGTGATCTGCTCTAAGCGAATCTACCAGATCAGCAAGTAATTTTTTAGCAACAGCAATTCTATAAGTATTTTCCCATTTGGCAAGCATACTTCCCGATCCATCCAACAGAAATAATATGCGCGTTTTTTCAGGGAGAGATTGTGGTGGTTTTTGGGCATAAATGTTCAATGACCACAGCGTGATGACAAGAAATAAAAATGAAAATTTAACAATATGTATCAATATTTTTAAATGGTCAATTCATCAATAAATTAAATTTGCTATTCTGAGGACACATCACCCTTCTCTCTCTTTTTTCCAATAAATGGCATTCTTTTAAAAGGCTTCGATCTGTCGAAAAGGTATCTGTATGTTTTGTGGATTTTTCCTCTTTCTCCACCAATTTGCTCGGCCAAATGAATCATCCTCAAATTAAAATCGCCAATCCAATTCATTTCAAAATCTGAGTATTGCTGGTATTCACCTGTAATTACCGCCCGCACTGTTTCTATCAATGCACCTTCTACACCTTTTCCCTGGTGACCGGGTACTACGCCAAATGTCATCCCAAACATTTTTTTATTCGTTTTTCTCCATTGATGCCACGCAAATATCAGCTTCCCGATAAGGTTCATTTTTCCGTTTACATATTTAAATATTTGGTTCACCTCTGGCAGCATGATGAAAAAAGAAATAGGCTTTTCTTCGTAAAATCCAAACCACATGATCTTTTCATCTATGATGGGTTTCATTTGCTTCATCAAATGTTTGGCTATTGGTAGAGACAATAGCGGAACACCTTTATGGCTACCCCAGGCGGCATTGTAAACATCCCTGAAATAAACTGTGAATTTATCCAATTCTTTCAGATTTATCTGCTGGAAAGTGTATTTGGGATTTCCCAAAACTCTTTCTGCCCTTGCCATCAGCAGTGGACTTACAGGATCCTTGACTTTTCGGATAAATGTGATTTGCTCAAAATATGTTTGAAACCCATATGTTTCGAGCAAAGATAGGTAATAAGGAAAATTGTAATTGCAGGTATAGTTTGGCTCGATGTCAAACCCTTTGGCCAGCATCCCCCACCATCTGTCCCTATCGCCAAAATTGATTGGGCCATCCATGGCTTCCATGCCTTTTTCTTTGAGCCAATCCCGACACGCATCAAAAAGAACCTTTGCGGCATCATTATCATCAATACATTCAAAAAAACCCAGCCCACCTGTTGGTTGATCATTATCTTTATTTACAGTTTTCTTGTTGATGAATGCAGCAACTCTGCCAATAGTTTGCTCACTATTGTCTTTTAAAATCCAGCGGGTTAACTCACCGTTTCTAAAATATTTATTTTTCTTTTTATCAAATACATTATTGATATCAATATCCAAAGGTCTAATCCAGTACTTTTCATTTTCATATAACTTAACCGGAAGCATCAAAAATTTTCTAGCTGATTTTATGTCCGTTACTTCAATCAATTTCATTCTTGAGGATTTAGTTTATATTCGATAATTGAACATGAGTACAAAATTACGATTGATTTGTATTATCGAGTCTTTAGGGCTATACTTTTTTTCTTGATTATAACTATATTTAGCAACTTAAAACCAACAGAATTATGAATGTAAATAGAAGAAAGTTTATTAAGAACAGCGGTAAAGGAATTATTGGTCTTTCGGCAATATCTACTTTGTCAATTTTTGGGACAAACAGAGCAATAGCCAAAACCTCAAGCAAATTATTTTTCAAAATTTCTTTGGCAGAATGGTCATTGAACAAAACACTAAACGCAGGAAAGCTTACAAATATGGAGTTCCCGGCCAAAGCAAAAAATGATTTTGATATTCATGCTGTAGAATACGTCAATCAATTTTTTAAAGACAAAGCTGAGGACAAAAATTATCTAACGGAACTCAAATCCAGGACTACCGATTTGAACGTAAAAAATGTGCTGATAATGATAGATAGGGAAGGTCATCTTGCCGATGCCGATGAAAAAAAGCGAACTATATCTGTAGAAAATCATTATAAATGGGTAGAAGCAGCCAAATTTTTAGGATGTCATTCTATTCGTGTAAATGCCTATGCAACATCCAAAGATATGGAAGAGGGGAAAATGGCTGCGATTGATGGATTGAGTAGATTAACAGATTTTGCCAAGCCACATGGGATCAATATCATAGTCGAAAACCATGGAGGATTTTCATCCAACGGTGTTTGGTTAAGCGATGTAATAAAGCAAGTGAACAAGCCTACGTGTGGCACCCTGCCTGACTTTGGCAATTTCTGCATCACAAGAGGTGATGATGGATGCACTGAAGAATATGATAAATACAAAGGTGTAAAAGAGCTCATGCCTTATGCAAAAGGCGTAAGTGCTAAAAGTGGTAGTTTCGATGCCAATGGAAATGAGACCAACATTGATTATACAAAGATGTTAAAAATCGTGAAGTCCGCTGGTTACAAAGGGTATATTGGTATCGAATCTGGTTCGAAAACTAATGAAGATGAAGCGGTGAGACTTACTAAAGCCCTATTGGAAAAAGTGGGTAAAAAGCTATCATAGCAAAGATAGTTAATGGGTAATTTTGATCTAATATGAGAATTACCCAAAGCCAAAATCATATAATTTGATATTTGGATATCATTAGATCAACTGTTAATTTTGACAGTAGAAATCAATTCTAACGAAATTGATTTATAAAGAAGGGTGGAGAGACAGGCTCTTTGAAACCCTAGCAACCTGGTGGCAATTGCCAAGGTGCTAATTCCTGATTCCGATCCGAAATTCGGATTTTATCGGAAGAATATAAATTTAATTAAAATGAAAACACTTAATGTTTCTTCAATAGAAAGTGCCGTTTACACTAAAATGGGTATTATATGTATGTCCGATTTGTGTGAGGAAACTTAACTAATTACTGGCTAATTGGGCAAATAGCAACTTTAGCGTTGTCTCGCAAATATGTCCTATACAGTAATAAATCAAATCTATAACCTATAAATATTTACTAACCAAAACTATACTAACATGTCAGACTTAAAATTTGAAACTTTACAAGTGCACGCAGGCCAGGAGCCAGACCCAATAACAGGCTCCAGGGCAGTACCTATTTATCAAACTTCATCATTTGTTTTTAAAAATTCTGAACACGGCGCCAACCTTTTTGCGCTCAAGGAATTTGGAAATATTTATTCCAGGATCATGAACCCTACCAACGATGTGCTTGAAAAGAGAATAGCAGCGCTGGAAGGTGGTGTGGCAGCATTGGCCGTGGCTTCTGGGCAAGCGGCTCAATTTATTGCCATATCCAATATAATGCAGGCAGGAGATAATTTTGTATCAACAAGCCATCTTTATGGAGGAACATTTAATCAATTTAAGGTTCAATTCAAAAGAATTGGTATTGATGTGAAATTTGCTGAAAAAGATTCAGTTGAAGCCTTTGAATCATTGATTGATGAAAATACAAAAGCTTTATACATAGAGACCATTGGAAATCCGGAATTTAATGTGCCTGATTTTGAAGCACTTTCTGTCCTGGCTCGCAAACATGATATTCCTCTAATTGTCGATAATACATTTGGTGCAGCAGGATGCCTGGCAAAACCAATATCTCATGGAGCTAACATTGTTGTTCAATCCACGACTAAGTGGGTTGGCGGACACGGAACCAGCATTGGTGGCGTTATTGTTGATGGTGGAAATTTCAATTGGGGCAATGGCAAATTTCCTCAGTTCACAGAGCCATCAGAAGGATATCATGGCCTGGTGTTTTGGGATATTTTTGGCGAGGGTAATCCCTTAGATATGCCAAACGTCGCTTTTATCATCAGAGCGAGAGTAGAAGGACTAAGAGATTTTGGGCCGTGTATGAGTCCATTTAATGCATTTTTATTCTTGCAAGGATTAGAGACACTTTCTTTGAGGGTAGAACGTACGGTATCCAACGCAATGGCTTTGGCAGAATGGCTCGAAGCTCATGAGCAAGTAGAGAGCGTAAATTACCCAGGATTGAAATCAAGCAAATACCATGAAATCGCCAGTAAATACCTTGAGCGTGGATATGGTGGCGTACTGAGCTTTACATTAAAAGGTGGTAGAGAAAAGGCTTCAGTATTTGTTGATTCTTTAGAACTCATCAGTCATTTGGCAAATGTTGGAGATGCAAAAACACTCATCATCCACCCTGCCTCAACTACGCATCAGCAGCTTTCTGACGAAGAACAACTTGCATCTGGCGTATTGCCTTCGCAGTTGCGTATTTCAGCTGGTATTGAGCATATTGATGATATAAAAAATGATCTCACACAGGCATTTGAAAAAGTATTTTAGCCTGATATAGTGACAGTTTAGTTAAAAATGTTGCTGGCTGTTGGATATATAATTCGAATAGTCAGCAATTAATATTATTATAAATGGTAACAAACAAAGTTTTTAATTATAAGCAAAAATTTGTTCTGGAGTCCGGGGAGCATTTCTCCGAGCTTCAGCTGCTTTATACCACATTTGGAAAGCTGAATAAAGACAAAAGCAATGTGATATGGATTTGTCATGCTTTTTCAGGTAGTTCAGATTTTACAGAATGGTGGACAGGATTGTTTGGTGAGGGGAAATTATACGACCCGAACAAACACTTTGTGGTATGTGTCAATATGTTAGGTGGGTGCTATGGTTCTACAGGCCCGCTGTCAGAAAATCCTGCAAACGGGAAACCATATTTTCATGATTTTCCATTTATCACAATTAAAGATATTGTAAATAGTTATGATCTTATAAGAGACTACCTGAAAATTGATCGTATCAATACGGTAATTGGTTGCTCCATGGGTGGGCAACAGGCCATTGAATGGGCCGTGAAGTCTCCTGATGTATTTGATAATCTTATTGCAATAGGTGCAAATGCCAGACATTCTCCATGGGCCATAGCATTTAACGAAACCCAGCGAATGGCCATTGCGGCAGATCAGACTTGGAGTGAAAGCAACATTAAAGCCGGCATGGAAGGTATGAAGGCCGCACGCGCTGTTGGTTTGCTTTCCTATAGAAATTATGTTTGCTACGAGGCCAAGCAACACGAAACGTCCGACGAAGTTTATGATGGTTTTAAAGCGGCATCATATCAAAATTACCAGGGCGAAAAAATGACGCATAGGTTCAATGCTTTTTCCTATTGGATAATCTCCAAAGCCATGGACACCCAGAATGTAGGTAGGGGAAGAGGAGGAATAGAAAATGCATTGAAAAGAATTAAAGCAAAAAGCCTATTTCTGGGTATTGATAATGATATTCTATTTCCAACTGTTGAACAGAAATATTTGGCAAAGAAAGTTGCAGG
>CAZDRA010000205.1:0-5228 GCA_964507705.1 uncultured Roseivirgaceae bacterium
ATTGCAAGGAGGGTATTTGGTCTGTGATAAGTTTGAATTTCAACCCCACATTTTTAATCCTTTGTGCTTCATCAACAATCAAAGTGGAATAACCTTTAAAAATTGCCTGAAGTCTGGCTGAGGATGCTTCTTCGAAAATTGCTATGGTATCAGCCTCGTCAGCATTAAGCCAAAGTGTTTTTTTATCTTTCTCAAATAAAGTTTTTAGGAGCGTAGTTTTTCCTGTTTGCCTTGCGCCCAATAATATTATTGCCTTGCCTGAATTTAACTTTTGCGTAATAACCTTATGTAGGATTCTTGCTATCATTATTTATTAATACTTAAGTCTTATAGATTATTTGAATCCTTGTAGTAAAAATACAGTTCACGATCCTATATTTTTTAAGTATTACTTAATTAAGAATGGGATTTGTACTGGCGCGTGTACCCTACTTAATATACTCCTTCCGTCTCAAAATCGTCTCAATAAATTTTCGTTCGTTTTGGGTATTGAAAATTTTAAAAGGCAAGTATATAATTTGCACTTTCGACATCCACAAAATAAATCCCACTTTGGAAAGTTTTGCTCTTTTCACCTGATCCCATTTGATAGGCATGCCTTGCTTGGAGCTTATTTTTATCAATATCTGTTGACTGGTAATTTCATAGTTCAATCGCTCGAACAGAACCTTACCTTGTTCCATCTGGGTAATTCCGGCAAATTGTATCAGCCAAAATAAAATGTACAAAACATAGGCAATGAGTGCCCCTGTTATCCACCAGTGAGACCAAATGATTAGCGAACCTGCCATAACTCCCAGGGCAATCAATATAACCCACCACTGCTGCCGGATTACTGCTGCCAATGCAATTTTGATATATGTACCTGTTTCCAGTTTATATTTTCTTGTTTTTACTAACATCGTTATCGATTTATTTTAATTACCGGATGAACTCATTTTCCATTTTTAAAGTTCATTGCTACTTTTCCAGAGTTGTCAATTTTAAATGGGGGGCAAATTTATAAAATTATTTTTCAATCTCTGCTTTTAGACTCATATCAAGGCTCATAACAGAATGCGTCAATGCGCCAACCGATATGTAATCAACTCCAGTTTGTGCCATTTCAAGAATATTATTTTCAGTAATTCCACCAGAAGCTTCAGTTTTCATCTTGCCGCCGACTATTTTCACTGCTTCCTTCATTGTTTCAGCATCCATATTATCAAGCATAATGATGTCCACTCCACTAGTGTTAACCACCTCTTTTACTTCATCAAGACTACGCGTTTCAATTTCTATCTTCAACTGCTTCCCTGTTTTATGTAAATATTCATTAGCTGATTTTAAAGCTTTTACAATCCCTCCTGCATAATCAATATGATTGTCCTTCAACATGATCATATCGTAAAGTGCAAACCTGTGATTTGCTCCACCACCAATGACTACTGCCCACTTTTCCAGGGGTCTTATATTCGGCGTTGTTTTTCTTGTATCTAATATTTTGGCATTTGTACCCTCAATAAGTTTACACAATTTGTTTGTGTATGTGGCTATGCCACTCATCCGTTGCATACAATTAAGCACAAGTCTTTCAGCCACCAAAATTGACCTTACAGATCCTTTCACTTCAAATGCAATACCTCCTGCACTTACTCGATCTCCATCAATATTATTAAACTTAACCAACAGATTTGGGTCAATTTTATTAAAAATATCCAATGAAAGTTCAAGACCGGCAATAATACCTTCCTGTTTAATTTTCAGATATGCAATACCTTGTAAATCTCCAGGAATTGTCGATAATGATGAGTGATCGCCGTCTCCAACATCTTCTTCAATTGCTTGCTCAATAAATCTATTTATAAAATCTTTTGTAACGTATTCTGGTTTCACGGCGCAAAAGTATGAAAAGCTAGATGATTATGGCAGAGGGAATGAATTTATTAACTTGAATTATTTGAGAGATTAATCCTAAAGTATAATAATGATGATTAAGGAAAGTGAGGTGGTAAATATTATTCTCTACTAAAATCAATTGAATCAACTAAATACCCATTCTGAAATTTTTTGATGAGAATCCATACCCGGAAAGAGCCATTTTCAAAAGTATATTTCCCGATGACGTAAGTGAGACCTTGTTTCGAAGCTCCTTGATGAATGTATTGAAAATTGGTCGGAGGATACTTTTTGAAAAATTCTTTTAAAACCAACTCTGACTGAGACTTACTATAATTTGATTTTTCACCTTCAAAATTAAGCTCAACCATATTATTGAAGCTTTTCACCAATTCTCTTGAGCTACCTGTTTTTAGTGCAGACCTCACATTATTAATTACTTCACTCTGCGCATTACTTTCTGTTGAAAAAGAAAGGCTAAAAATGAAGGTGAAAATTAAAAAACAATATCTATTTACTTTTTCCATCCGTCTCTTCAAAATAACAAAATAATATAGCTAAATCTATGCTGGCATTTGATTAATTTTGCACAAAAATTAAAATGTAATCATTTGTTTTGTTTTATCACAACGTATAATTATCGATTTATTTTTAAAACATTTATAAATATAAAAACCAATTAAAGATGTACAAATTAGTTTTGTTGAGGCATGGAGAAAGCCAATGGAATATGGATAACAGATTTACCGGATGGGCTGACGTTGACCTTACAGATAAAGGAAGAAAGGAGGCAAAAGCAGGAGGTGAATTACTGAAAAACGAAGGTTTTACATTTGACAAAGCATTCACTTCTTTGCAAAAGAGAGCCATCAGGACATTATGGATTACCTTGGATGAAATGGATTTGATGTGGATTCCTGTAGAGCGGACATGGAAACTAAATGAAAGATTCTATGGTGGGCTCACTGGAATGAATAAGGCGGAAACTGCCAAAAAATATGGTGAAGATCAGGTACTTATCTGGAGAAGAAGCTATGATGTACCTCCTCCTGAACTTGATAAATCAAGTGAATTTTATCCTGGAAACCAGGCAAGATATGCTGGACTATCAGAAGATGAACTTCCTACTACAGAGTGCCTGAAGGATACCGTCGAACGCGTGGTCCCTTACTATGAAAGCTTCATAGCCCCAGAGATCAAAGCTGGAAAAAATTTGATTATTGCGGCGCATGGTAATAGCCTCAGAGCATTGGTAAAATATCTTGATGATCTGTCGGAGGCAGATATATTAAAACTCAATATCCCTACCGGTGTTCCTTTGGTTTATGAATTGGATAAAAATTTAAAACCTATAAAAAACTATTACCTTGGCGATCAGGAAGCTTTGGCTGCAAAGTTGGAGGCTGTAGCAAATCAAGGCAAGGCTAAATAATATGGTTTTGAAGTATTCTGCATTATTGTTTCTAATTACCATTGCTGCCTCATGCGGGCAAATTGAAAATAATAAGAAGAATACCACCAATAATTTTTTTGATATAAATGGGCTTATAGATAATCAGGTGAATCTGTTTGACTCTATTGGCCCATTTTTGTTAAAGGAGGCAAATATTAACGGTATCAAAGAACATAATAAAATAGATACAAGAAGTGATTTTTCATGGGAAAAGGAACTATCTATTTTCAAATCTACTGATATTAATAAACCAGTTTTGAATGACAGTTATGAAATAATCACGAATACTGATTCATCATCAAAAACTGTTATTTATATAAGTAAAACACCCGCAGCTACCCAAGTAGATAGTTTGTTTATACACTTTGATATCTTGGAAAAAGGACCAATAAAAATTCATGCTTTTATAAGTAGTAAAAATATGCTTTACGAAAGCGCAAAGACATTAGACCTGACGTTTCAAAAGATTGATAAACACTCTTTGATTTCCAGCTACAGAATAAAAGGTTGGCAAAAAATGATTTCTAAAGACACAACAACCTTTCTTATTGAGGGGATATTAAATTTCTAATAAAGCCTCCAAAAATCCCATATTATGCCTGCGCTCTTTCACTACAATTATGGGTATCTGAGAATTAAGTTTAATAAGCTTTTCGGCAACGCTACCGATAAGAACAGCAGCCGCTTGAGTTCTCCCTTTTGAACCAACAATAATTACACTTGCTTTTTCTTTTATCGAAAACTGATATATTTTCTTGGCAATGTGGCCCTTTTCATCCAGTTCAAATTTAGCTTCAATTTTGGCTCCTTTTGTATTATGCTTTTTCATGAATTTATTAATGGACTTTTCGGCATTGACTTTCATGATGTCGGCAAATTCATTGAAAGATTTGCCCGACACGTGATACCCAGATGGAACATTATAAATATTCAAACAAGTAATGTTTAAATCGGGGATATTTGATGTCATAAATATAGAGAACTCAAAGGCTAGCTTTGATGCATCAGAAAAGTCAATTGGCACGATAACCTTTTTAAGATGTTTTGGCAATACTTCCGGAACCAGAACAACCGAACATGGTGCTAAACGTACCACCTTTCCACTTACAATACCATCTCCTTCTAAACCGGATTTTCGGCCAAGAACAATCATATCTACTTGTTTTATCTTAGCCCATTTCAATATCTGCCTTGTCCGATTTCCTTCAACAACCTTTATTTCGTACGGGGTATTTATTTTTATGTCAGCATCTTGATTTATGGTATATTCTAATTCTTTCTTAATAGTTTCATCAACGGGAGCAATCAGATCTGGATATTTATCTAATATTTCGTCTGGTAAATCCATTTTGCGAAGCACATTAATAAAGTACAATTTATCGAGAGAAATAGTATTTGAAAGCATACTAATATACTGCACCAAAGTTTCGTCCATCTCCGTTAAATCAACAGCGACAAGAACTCTTTTAATTTCTTCCATAATTTTGTTTCAAAAAATGACTTTTTTTTAAAAGTATCAATTTATATGCAATTAACAGATTCCCATGAATCCGCAAGTGATTGAGTAAAAAAAGACAATAAGAGCTTAAAAACTGTCATTAATAATCTTTTTTTAACTTCTTGTTTTCACCTATAATGGTGATGCAAATCTTAATATTTATGAAAGTCACATATTCTTCTGATAAAGTCAATCCTTTTGGTGGTATTTGTTTAATAGATTAGCCAATTTCTAATAGTGAGCTGTTGGAATAGAATAGTACAACATTTACAGACTCATTATGGCTATTTGCAAAAATTCATATTCCGCTTTATCCTTGTTCCTACCAACTCTTGCTCAAGAGTTAAATTAGATATTATTTTCAAGTAATATTTACGTGATATTTTCATGATGAAAGTG
>CAZDRA010000206.1:0-5196 GCA_964507705.1 uncultured Roseivirgaceae bacterium
GAGCAACTTCATCGTTTCGGCAAGAAAATACAGACCAAAAGGTTTTGAGGAGGTCGTTGGACAAGATCACATTACCACGACCTTACAGAATGCCATTGATAACGAACAGCTCGCTCAGGCATTGTTGTTCTGTGGTCCGCGAGGTGTAGGAAAAACGACTTGCGCACGTATCGTCGCAAGGCTGATCAATGAATTTGATACTAAAGAAGGGGAGGGTGCTAACCCCCTGAACATCTATGAATTGGATGCCGCATCAAACAATTCTGTAGACGATATCCGAAATTTAATTGATCAGGTCAGGTATCCGCCACAATTTGGAAAGTACAAGGTGTATATTATTGATGAGGTTCACATGCTATCCAATGCGGCATTCAATGCATTTTTGAAAACGCTGGAAGAACCACCATCTTATGCTATTTTTATTCTTGCCACAACAGAAAAGCACAAAGTAATTCCTACCATACTTTCGAGATGTCAAATTTTTGATTTCAACAGAATACAAAATAGTGATATCGCAGATCACCTGAAATCTATTGCTGTTAAAGAAGGGGTAGATGCTGAAGAGGAAGCCCTGCACTTAATCGCCCAAAAAGCCGATGGTGCACTGAGAGATGCCTTGTCGATTTTCGACTTAATAGTCACCTATTCTTCTGACAGCAAGATTACCTATGAAAACACAATAAGCAATCTGCATATTCTTGACTATGATTATTATTTCAAAATATCTGATCAACTGTTGAGCCAGGACCATGGTGGTGCCTTATTGACGTTTGAAGAGATACTTAGTGAAGGTTTCGATGGGCATAACTTTATTGTTGGACTAAGTGAACATTTTAGGAATCTGATGGTGTCGAAGGACCAGGCCACAGTACAGCTGCTGCAAGTGAGCGAGAGTGTCAAGAAAAAATACTTTGAACAAGCTGGGCAGATGAGTTTGTCTTATCTTTTATCTGCCCTAAACCTGACCAGCCAATGCGATCTGTATTATAAAAGCAGCAAAAATCAACGACTTCACGTCGAACTGACCCTGATGAAATTGGCACATTTGTCTTCTGTAGTAAACCTCTCAAAAACCCCGGTGGAGGAGTTAAAAAAAAAAGCCTGAAATCAGCTACTAGTTCAGGAATCTCTACTAAAGAAAACGAAAAAAGTGATCCCACTCTTTCTGAAAATGTGGAACAATCCATACCAACGAAACAAAAAGTAAAAGAAAGGGCTACAATAACCGGACTCAAAAAGACAATCAAAATACCAGACCTGGTATCCATCAAAGCGAATCTTTCAAAACAAGAAAGTGATTCTAAAAACGACAAACTTTCATTTGGAAACGATGAAGTATCCATCAAGCAATTAAAAACCACATGGTATGGGTTTGTAGAAAAATTGAAAAATGATGGGAGAGAAAGAGAATATACAACCTTAAATCAAAATGTTGATTTTCGTGATGATCTTTCCATAAGGCTTACCTTGCCAAATAGTTTTCAGTCGCTGACCATTGAAGGCTTGCAACAGGAGTTACTCACTTATTTGCGTTCAAAGCTCAACAATGGAAAGATTCAACTTATTACAGAAATAGAAAAAGCTGAAAACAAAAAAATGATTTATACCAACTCCGAGAAATTTGATTTCTTAGCAGAGAAATACCCCAATTTAGAAGAGTTAAGATCTCGACTGGATTTAGATACAGATTTCTGATTTTTAGAAAAGTCGAAGTTGATGCCAAAAAGTCCTTCCTTTGACTTCGGACTTCTTGCCCTGCAACTAATATTTTTCAATAAAATAACTGTCGAACTATTTTATCAAAATATTTCTGTATTGGGATAGAAAGAATCAAAACTAAACCAAAAACCCATAAAGGATGTCATACAAACAAGGCTTTCTCCTTCGTCTGGTCCTTCTGTGATGGTCCCAAATAAATTGTATTTATTCCCTTGTGCATCTTGCATGATATTTTCTCCATCAGCAATAGTAGTAAATTCCCGATCTATATCTTTGATTTTTTTCTCAAATGCTGCCATAAAGTTTTTACCCTTATTGCCTACAACAACAAAGTCTAATCCTTCGAACTGATTGGTAATAATACTTGTTCCGCCATCGAAATTTTTAAATTGAAATACTTTAGCCTTTTTGTTTTCGATTACAGCGAGAACACGTTCCTTTCCCGGGATTCTTGAATCGGTACTGCTAACAGGAAAAAGTAATTTTGAATTATTCGTTTTGTAATCCCCATAAGGATACCTGTTGTAATCTCTGCTAAATCCTGTATTTGTGCTGACTACTGTACTATTTGGGAACATTTCTTTCCAGGTTTTCCATGTTGTCTCTACCAGATGATATGTTTCTATTACTTCACCGGAAAGCGGTCCGTTTACACAATCCAATCTCATCTGCGACCAGTTGCTATCTGTAAGCCTGTCATACGGTATAAGGTTGGCATTGTACAACAAACCACTGACACCAAAAGTCGTTACTTCTCCATTGATCGTCCTTTTCCAGGCGATACCGGTTCCCGTTAATGGGCAATATATAATGGCTACTTTTTTGCCATTCAAATCATCGTTGATTATTTCATGCCAGTCAAGTATTTTCAAAGGATACGCACGAGCCGCACCATCTGATTGAAAACCTATAACAATATCATTGTCAGACAGGTAACTAATTTCATCTACCCCTTTACTGTCAGGGTTTTCCAATGCCGGAATTCCATCCTTCCCGGGCCCGCCGTCGAGTACCTGATTTATTGGAATAAGCCAGTCAGACGAACCACCTCCGCCAGGGAGATCGCTTGAATCTTCGCGGCATGAAAAGAAAAAGGTGAAAATTATAATGAGGAATTTGATTGAGTTAGGCATAATTGAAAATTTTAAATTTTTAACAGATCATTTTTCTTATTGATTTTGAAGAAAATACCAAGGTTTACTCTGTTTGTTGGTGAGAGTTGTGTTCCTTCCACTTCGCTATAAATCGGAATTTCAAAATATCCGTTAACAGCAAGTTTTTGAGAAATGTTGTAGGCCAGACTTGGCACAAGAAAAACCCATTGCCCACCAGTATTAGGAACAAATTCTTCATTGAAACGGTCTGTTAATGCTTTTCTATAACGGAATAGTAATGAGGTGTCAAGGATTTTTTTACCCACAAGGAAATTGTCATTGACATACAATAACACTTGTAGCTCATTTCCAAATTGATAAGTATGGTCTCTAAGATACTGGTTATTTTTTCCTTTATAACTGAAAATAACTGTTGACGAAATATTAAGTGTAGGTCTGAATCTAATTTTATAAATCCCATTTCCCCAAAATAAGCCGTCCCACGATCCGCTTCCGGGTTGCAAATCCGCACTTAAAGGTATGCCGTCATCTCTGACAAAATCAGTTTGACCTGTTGGTATTTTGGGGCCAGCGGCAATAGTAAAAAAAAACTTATTTGAAGATGGTTTTGAAAGACTGTATTTAAACAAGAGAGCTGCGTCACCTATGCCATTTGTCGAGGTAAAATCAATATTATTAAATTGATTGATCGTTCTTTCCTGAATTACATAAGAAAAAAATAGATCAGTTGAAAATCGATCAGAAATGGAGTATCCGGTCTGAAACAAAATAGATCTCGTGATTCTTTCTCTTGCCTGATCTTCCAAAATTTCTTTGCCATCCAGAAGTGTCTTGAGAACGTTGACGTCATAGCTCAGACTTAATTGCCACGTGCCACTACTGCCAGGGGGAAGGCCTAGATTTCCGGAAATAGGAACTCCACCTGAACAACAGGTTTGACCATAAGTGACTACAGAGGACAATACAAAAATAACTGTAGATAAAAGTATTTTGTACGCAAACATGCACAATAGTATGAACCTTATTCATAATATTCTGTCAAGAGAGTGACAATCCGGATTCATCGATGTCCTTGATACGACCTAAGGATTTTTATCATTTTCAATATTGAGTAGGTATTATATCTATATCCTGTTTCTTTAGAATTTAGTGAACCTCTATTAATTCATTTCTTTCAAAAAACGAAGAGAATAAATGCCTTGCAACTCATTTATTCTCTTCGTCCCCGTAGGGTTTTCATAGTGCTTCAAATACTGCGTCAAATTTTCTTGACTTATCCCGATAAGGCTTTACAAATTTTCCTTGTCTTTAAAACACTATGAAAATTTTGATGCGAATGAATTAATAGAGGTTCACTTAAGTAATTAAATATGATTGATAGAAATGTATAATTACTAAATTAGGCACTTAATTAAATCGAATAATTATATACGTAAAATTATGGCAAACAACATGAATAATAATACAATTCATGGGAACAGGTTAAGAGGTTCCTTACCAAAAGTAGGTATCAGACCAACCATTGATGGTAGGCTTGGAGGAGTAAGAGAATCATTGGAAACCATAACTATGGATATGGCCAAAGGTGTAGCAACAATGATATCCAGCGCACTACGTCACCCTGATGGAAGCATGGTAGAATGTGTAATTGCTGATACAACAATTGGTCGAGTAGCAGAAGCTGCAATGTGCGAAGAGAAATTTGAAAAAGAAGGTGTTGGAGTTTCGCTAACAGTTACGCCGTGCTGGTGTTATGGCAGTGAAACCATGGATGCCAATCTCCTGAGACCAAAAGCGATTTGGGGATTTAACGGTACCGAAAGACCTGGTGCAGTTTACTTGGCTGCAACACTGGCAGGCCATAACCAGAAAGGATTGCCGGCCTTTAGCATTTATGGCAGAGACGTTCAGGATGCCGGTGACAAAAGTATTCCTGTAGATGTAAGAGATAAAATTTTGAGCTTTGCTAAGGCTGGTCTTGCAGTTGCCACGATGAAAAATAAGTCCTATTTATCCATAGGATCGGTTTCCATGGGAATTGCAGGGTCTATTGTAAGTAATGATTTTTTTGAAGATTACCTGGGGATGAGATGTGAAAACGTAGATATGTCGGAGGTGTCGAGAAGGGTTGAAAAAGGAATTTACGATCATGAGGAGTATAAAATTGCGCTAAAGTGGGTGAAAGAAAATTGCAAAGAAGGAAAGGATTATAACCCTTTAAAAGACCAGCATTCTACCAAAGAAAAGGATGAAGAGTGGGAATATGTAGTGAAAATGACGCTGGCCGTCAGAGATATGATGGTCGGGAATGAAAAACTCAAAGAGATTGGATTTGGTGAAGAATCGCTTGGTCACAATGCCA
>CAZDRA010000207.1:0-1089 GCA_964507705.1 uncultured Roseivirgaceae bacterium
ACCCTATAGAAAATAAAAAACAACATATAATGGAGACAAAATAATGAGCGTTTTTTTTGTTGGGGGAATTAATCGTTCAGGAACTACTTTATTACAAAGTATCCTGTGTTCAGACAAAGATACAAATCCCCTTATTCATGAGGCGAGTTATTTGCGCAGCATCGTTGACGCCTATGTCTCTGGCCAACAGAAATTTGACGAGCATAATAAATATTATTTTTCATCTATTGAAGATATGCGGGATTTTACTGCCGGATGGGCTAAAGTATTCCTTGATAAAACCCGCGGCCGCTATCCTGAAGCAAAACATCTGGTGCTGAAACATCCGCCGCTTACCGCACGTTTTCCGGTTATTTATGATTTGCTTTCATCCATAGGGGAAGATCCACGCTTCTTTGTCATTATTCGTGATCCGCGTGATGTGGTTGCCTCGCTGGTTCAGGTGGGGGAACGCCTTAGAAAAAAAGGTGAATCAGAAGGTAATACTTTGCCTCGGGATATGACCGTATTGGGTAATTATTATATGCAGACATACATGCCGACTTTATCCTATCAAAATCAGGATTACCAGAAACGAATAACAATTATTAAATATGAGGATCTGGTTAATAATCCGCAAGCTGTTATTCAAAATATTCGTCAAAGCAGTGGACTGGTGCTTGAAGAGTTCAGTGAGACAGAAGATTGGAAAAGTGACGACATTGATTATGATGATTTAAAGAAGAATAATAATGCATGGCTGTCCGATTTATGGGGAAAAAAATTGTCTAATTCAAGAGTAGGAAGATATAAAGAAATACTCAAGCCAGATGAAATTTCACTACTTGAAAAAGTCTGTGTTGGCCCCCTGAAAACTTTCGGATACTAAAAATCAGATCAAATCTGACAAAAGAGCGCCATATCACATGCCATTCCTTAATGAAAATCCAGTCCAAACGAAAAAAATCGGCATATTTTGTTACCATAAGGCAGGAACCGTGCTGTTGACTAAGGTATTTGGACACATTTGTGTGCAAAAACGTATGAAGCTTGCATGTCTTTATGGAAAGCAAACACAGTTGCCACGCAATGCCGATATGTTTTTATTTT
>CAZDRA010000207.1:1189-5153 GCA_964507705.1 uncultured Roseivirgaceae bacterium
GCAGAACACGACCTGGGAAGAAAATCCGACCAACAAATTAAGCAGCTAAAGCATGTTTCTTCGAAAAAAACCAGTAAGTGGGCTGATTATTTTGAACCGGAACATAAAAAAACCTTCATCAAAAAATTTGGAGATGTGCTCATTGATTTGGGATATGAAAACGATAATAATTGGTAGCCTGTTTTGGCTATAAAATATTTACCGAAGCATAAGTTCCTTCAGTAATTGTAATGACTGTTCAATATTGGTTTCTTCCCATAGTTTGATAAGTTTTTTTAGGTTGGTTTCATTATTATCTGGATTTTTATTCAAAAAACCAGAGTCATCGTCTTTACCCAGCAAAATTCCTGTAACGGTTGGGTAATACCTGGCCCAAATATCGGGATCATACATTGTAAACCAGGCTATTGTGGGGATGCTGAAACAGTCTGCGATGTGATAAACACAGGTGTCGGCTGTTAATATTCCATCAACCTGACTGATCACATTACACAAACCGGAAAATGATTTTGCCTGCCTGCTTAAATCAATAACGGGTAAATTGTCAGATCCGGCGATAGTCTCGTCTGTTACAACAATATATCTGCCGGTACTATGAAGCGCATTGATAATCTTAACCATATATTTGTCGGGTATATTTTTGAATGCTGATGAGGTTTTGGGATGGAGCAAGATTATTTCACGCCCCGGATTATCGTCCCTTATTTGCTGAATGCATTTTTTTGTATTTTCATCAGGATGAAATTGCGGCAACTGATTTCTTTTATTTTCATTCGGGATAGCATCAGGATTTAGGCCGAAGATTGTTAACAGGAAATCAACCACTGGCTTATTTTTAAATTCTGGACGATGAGCCAGTCCTCCTGTATCAAATATGGCATCAAATTCAAGTAATTTTTTGAGTGTTATTGGTGCAATATGAAATTTATCAACAAGTTTTATGTATTTGAAAATGGAAGTTAGTTTTGAATGTTGTTCTGGCGAATA
Organism: uncultured Roseivirgaceae bacterium; assembly: GCA_964507705.1. GTDB lineage: Bacteria > Bacteroidota > Bacteroidia > Cytophagales > Cyclobacteriaceae > JAAUQL01. The sequence goes on from CAZDRA010000207.1 coordinate 2,177, forward strand.
AATAATCTCGATTTTTGGCGCATTTGATTTCCCGAGCAAGTTATAGACACTTGAAAATGCGGTTATACCAATAAGTGTATCACCTATACCTGAACCAAAACCGTTAAGAATAGCAATGCGAGGGTTCTTTTTGTTTTTTAAACTTGATATCTGTTCATTTAGATCAACATTTTTTATATTAAGAAACTCTTCATTGATTATTTTTGTTAAACCGGAATAATATTGATTTCTGTCCCACTCACCATCATTTCCAACACCTAGTTGTATTGGAAAATTGCTTCGTGATTTTATTTCAGCTTCTGGAATAATCCGAAGATTATCCTTGAGTGACATGGATTCAAATATTCGACCTATTCCAATTAGATCTGCCGTTGTGCAACAGTATATACGGCCAGGATGGTCAGACGGTGCATTTCCACAACCAGGTGGAGGCTGGAATGTCATCGTTCGTGATTGAAACTTTATAGTGATTTTTCTTTTTACTGAAAAGAAGATCATCTATGACTTCATCTTATAGTTAAGAAACTTTAAAGCATCATCTGCAATTTCGCTAACATCATATCGCAATTCATCTGAAATTTCCCCAGCCCCCATATCAGTAGCCGCAGCTCGAAAAAATGCAGGATTATGTGATTGCTTTCGCATGTAAGATAAACTGCTCTTGTGCTCTATTGATTTCATTATATTTTCACTTGTGGTTGCCCCAAGAAAATCAAATATCTCCCGCAATGTTTTTCGTTTTTCTGACACCATGTCCTCATATCGAATTAATATAATGTTACGTCGATTTTTGCTAAAAACACGATATGCTTCAATATCCCGCGCAAACCATTTAGTGTATTGTCTGACCCATCCATCGAATCCACCATACTGCATCATATATTGTTCATGTGCAGGGTTATTTTCTTCCCTGGCTAATCTGCGATTATGATGCCACGCAGAAACCGCCATATTGGCGGGATTTCTGATAATATATATCATTTTGGGATGGTTAAAAACCTTATCATAAAGATCAAGGTTTTTTCGAATACCATTATCATTGGCGCCGATTATAGTCTTGCCGCTTTCAGCCGCCTCTCTCAACATTAACTCAACGGTGGATCGGAAAATATTCAGGAAAGCAGATTTTTGTATAGGTGCAACCCCTTGTCCACCGGTTCTTTTGTCTACCATTTTCAGGACATTATGATATTTCTGTAAAATCTCTTCCAGTCCCTTAATAACAAAATCAAATTGATGCTCAGAAGGGCATGATATTTCAGGGTGAAGATTTAGAGTGCGCTGGAGAAAGGTTGTTCCTGATTTTGGGGGACCAAAACAAAAGAATAACTGTTCGTTATCTGGTAACTCCGATTGATTCGTCATATAAATTGTCTGCTATCTATCCAGATATTTGGATTATCTTATTTGTAGATGTTGGTATAGAATTTTGCTTAATGCCCATATAATTATATCCGGATCTGGAGAAATAACCCAGACCCGAATATATGGTTTCATTCAGTGATTACAAGCGTTGCACTGGCCGATGCAGTATTACCTGATGTATCTGTTGCCCTTACAGATAGATCCAGACCTTCTGCTTCCAGGCTAATCCTGCCCTGATGTTTACTTACTCTGATAATATTCCCATCGTTAGTAGCAGCGCCCAGCATTGCTTCAACTGTTGGTTCAGGATCACAAACATCAGTTGCCTCAGCCTGAATTTCAATCTTGCCTCGATGATTTATCTGTGTAATCGCTGTCTGGTGTTTCTTGTTAATAAATGCCGCACTAACAGATGGCGCAGTTGTATCCCGGATAACGATATTGGATATCGAGCTTGCGGTTAAACCATTGGCTGTTGTAGCTTCCGCCATGATGACATGGCTGCCCAGTTCCATAAATATGTCAATAATTTCTCCGTTTCCTACTATTGTTCCGTCTATAGACCAGGCAATCGAACTAACCACATCACCCTTTGGCACGGTTATAGTAGAACTAATGGAAACGTTGGAGCCACCCGCAACAGAACATTCCTGTGTTGAACCACCGGATACATTAATTGAAATACTGGCGCCTGGAGCAGCTGTTAATGTTTCCAGGTGCAAACCATAATAAACGCCACCAAAACCACTGGGGTCTCCATTTGGAATATGTGCAGTATAATCAATACTGGATTCTGTACATGCCGTATCGATACAACTTATTATTGCGCGTCCCATATCATCAGCAAAGTTTGCAGGATCGCCCCCTAATGGAATGTTTGGAATGCCATTCCATGTTACTCCCCAGCCAGTAAAGTTTAGCGTACCGTCACCATTGTCTATTACAGGAATAGATGCAGTTTGATGCATCCCGGTACTTCCGAAAAAACACCAGGGAGCATCTGGCCCAGGCATTTCCGAACCATCAGGACAACCAGTGTGACTACCATAGGCGGGTTGTGGTGCGCCAATAATAATGCCACCAGCAGGGCCTGGAGCTATTGGGGTCCGTTCATCACCGCTAAACTGACCGTCACCATTTGTATCCATTGCAAAGTAGGAACCTGTAACTTCAACAACACCGTAATCACAATTTGGGTAAGTTCCACCAATAATACAAACACGCTGCCCTGGCCTGAAATCAATCACATCACCCGTGTTATATGCAAAAATATTTGATGCCGCAATACCTCCCAGTGCAATCCCTAATGCTGTTTGTAAAACAGTTCTATTTAGTTTCATTTTAACTATTCCCTGGTTTATTTATTAATGGGACTATAATTTATTTTTCTGGTTATGTGTTTTTGCCGGATAATTCGTAATCCATCAAACCCAGTCGGATGAATCCTGTCCTACATCGATCCGTAGGGCGGCGTTTCAACCCGCCGGTGCGGTCGGATGAATCCGACCCTACCCGTAGGGCGGGTTTCAACCCGCCGGTGCGGTCGGATGAATCCGACCCTACCCGTAGGGCGGGTTTCAACCCGCCGATGCGGTCGGATGAATCCGACCCT
>CAZDRA010000208.1:0-5122 GCA_964507705.1 uncultured Roseivirgaceae bacterium
ATTTCCCATAAACCATCATGGAACTGGACCAGCTTTTATTCCAAAAAGTATTTAAATTTTTTAATAATCGAAGTAAGTCAGGATCAGAAAATGATGCTCAGGCAGTTGCTCTTTCAGATGTAAATGCCAGATTTATCATATTGTCCAGAGCGCTTTGTGGGGAACCTATGGAAATCTTCTCCTCTGAAAGAGAAGGTGGATGGAAGGATAATATTATTTTTCTACCCGAAAAAATAGCTCTTTTCAAATCACCAGAAAAAAACCTTCAGTTATATATTTTTAGGATATTCTACCTTTCCATTCAAAAAGAGCTTGGGCTAAACTGGTCGCACCGCGAATCAAAATCAACTAAAGAATCGCAACAGAAAGCCCTAGATTCTTCAGACCAGGTACTGGACAAATTATTTAACGAATTTCCATTGTTAAAAAATATTCATGACGATTTACTTCAAAAGTGGAGAAGTATCCATGAATCAAGGGAGCCATCTGATGCACTTGATTTATCCTGGTTTTATGGCAGGTGGATGAAAAATTCTGAGCACTACGGGAAAAAGCAAGAGTTGAAAAATGTAAATAATGTTCCTTTCAAGGGAAATCAAGTTAAGGCCAAGACAGAATTGAAAGCCAGGCAGGCCGATGAAGTCGAGGTGTTGACGGTTGATAAAAAATCTCAGGAAGATTATGTGCTTACTCACAATTTCGAGAAGGCAGAAACGATAGATGAATTTAATGGCAATTGGAGAGATTTTGATGGCGATGACTCATTGAAAGAAGATGCCGAGGCACTGGATGATTATAACCTCAAACACATGGTGAGGGTAGATGATCCGGTACATTCTGTTTATCAGGCAGATTTTGTTGGCAATACAACAATAGCTGAAAGCGCTGAAAAAAAAGAAGATAAATTCCATTATACCTACCCTGAGTGGGATTATAGCAAAAGGCAGTACAAGCATGGATATTGCAAGGTATTTCCCGTTCAGCTCAAGGAATATAAGCCTGATTATTACCAAAAGACCATGGAACACAACCGGCCTGTGCTGCTAAAACTCAGGAAGATATTTGCCAGATTAAATAATGATTATGAGCAATTTCGCAGACAAACGAGTGGTGAGCACATCGACATTGATGCAGTGACAGATATGTTTGCTGATATTAAAGCCAGGCACACACCAGACGAAAAAGTATATTTCACAAGAAGAAAACGGAAGAAAGAGCTCTCGCTACTTTTTCTGCTTGACCTTAGCCTGTCAAGTGATGGCTATGCCAAAGGAAATAGGATCATAGATATCGAGAAACAGGTTTCTATTTTATTCGGTGAGGTACTCAATGAATATTTTGTTGATTTCCAGATTGATGGGTTTTATTCTAAAACCAGAAACAATACAAGCTACATTACTTTAAAATCATTTGATGAGCCATGGCAAAAAGCCAAAATGAAAATTGGATCTGTGCAGCCGCAAGGCTATACACGAATTGGTCCTGCGCTTAGGCATGCCAGCACATTGTTGCAAAAAAGAGATATGCGAAAAAAATGGCTCGTTTTATTATCCGACGGAAAGCCAAATGATTACGACAGGTATGAAGGCAAATATGGAATAAAAGACATAAAGCAAGCCTTGCGGGAAATGGAGGCTGAAGGTATAAATAACTATGCCGTTGCTATTGAAGAGCAAGCCAAATATTATCTTCCTCAAATGTTTGGAAACAATCATTACAACATCCTTTCCAGCCCGGTAGAGATGATAAACTCCTTGACCAAATTATATAAGAGAATAGAATATCATTAATTGCCATACTTGGGCAGTATTGATTGTAAAACGATATTCGATAAAAATCCCTAATTGTCCCAGTCGATTCTATCTTCTAAACTTGAGCCTCCGACAGGTTCTACTCTTTCTTCTGCCTGGAGTTCTTCTAACTCTCCATCCAGTTCTTCTTCCTCTTCCGGATCAACTACTTTGTTGTACTCTGTCACTTTAAATTCAGTTCTCCTGTTTCGCTGATGTGCTGCTTCCTTTGCTTCTTCAGTTGGCAAATTATTGATTTCGTCATCAGAGGTAATAAGCCTTGTTTCTCCATAGCCACGCGCCACTAACCGTTCAGGATCAATTCCTTTGGAAATAATATAATCTACAGCAGACTGCGCTCTTCTTTTTGAAAGATCATCATTGTAAGCCACAGTTTGCCTACTATCAGTATGCGAACTCAATTCAATTTTTATTTCCGGATTATCTTCAAGAATGGTAGCCAACTTATCCAACTCCAATGCCGCATCAGATCTGATCTCTGCCCTATCAAGATCATAATAGATATTTTCCAGCACAATTGATTTGTCAAGAACAATTTGGTTAAGAACGATCTTTGTGGTGAATACTTTATTTGTCTCCAGTTTTGTCAGCTTATCTTTTGGAATAGTTTTTCCAATAGTAGAAAAGGAGGCTCGTGAGGTAAAGAAATCCGGCTTTTCTCCGAGTAACTTATAATCTTCCTCGGGATATACCCTAAATAAAAATTTTCCATCCCTTCCTGTCAAAGCTTCGTTTAGCAATTCGTCGTTGGCTCCATAAAGCAATACCGAAGTATTTGGTAGAATTATTTCATTTCCTTCTTCATCGACAGTATGTGTTGTTCCTGTGAGGAAGTAATTAACAATTTTTAAGTTTGGGTCATTATTGATAAATGTGTAAATATCATCGTCTCCTACTCCACCTTCTCTGTTGGAAGTAAAAAAACCTTTGGCAGGAGTAAAAAGAAAAATACCAAAATCATCACTGCTGGTGTTGATAGGAGGCCCCAAATTTTCAACAATCATTTTTCCTTCTTCTCGTTTCGCTACCAGAATATCCAATCCTCCCATCCCGGCATGACCATTGGAAGAAAAATACAAGGAACCATCACTGGCCTGAAAAGGAAACATCTCATTGCTAACGGTATTAATTTTAGGGCCTAAATTTCTTACATTACTCCATCGGCCTCTTCTGTTTTTTGTCGCTGCAAATAAATCTGTCCCTCCAAGAGTCCCTCTTCTGGTAGATGAAAAATATAACGTTCTGCCATCTCTTGAAAAAGATGGGGTAGAATCCCATGATTTTCCACTACTCACACGCATAACTGTGGGTTTAGACCAGGCACCCCTCCTAAATCTGGATATATACAGATCGACATCCTCGGCTCCTTTTTTTCTTCCGCTATTCCCTTTTGCATACACCATGGTTTGCCCATCGGGAGAAAAGGCAATACATCCATCGTTGGTATTGGGCGAATTGATAAGTTCTCCCAAAGAGGAGACCGTTGAGGCGTCAACTCTTGCTCCTTTGGTTTTTGCCTTGTAAAGGTTAGTAAACGAAGTGCCCGTAGCTTTATAGATTTTTCCGCCAAATCGGGAGGAGGTAAAATAAAGTTCTCCATCTAAGTAAACAGGAGAGTACTCTGCCGCTGGGGAGTTGATCAATTTTAGATTTTTAACCCTGTAATAATTCTTTTTATCAATTATATCATTAAGTTTTATCAAATTGTCTATCTCAGTCTGGGTCAATTTAATGACTTTTTCATTGCTTGCAGAAAGTAAATAACCTTCTAGCTCTTGCTGTGCCAAGGCATATTTCTCATTTGATTTGAGTGCCAAGCCATAATAATAATTTGCTTTTTCATCATCATAATTATTGTCAACTGCGGCTTTGTAATATGGTTCGGCCTCTTTCAGTCTGTTTGATAATCGGTATGATTCACCAATATTGAAATTCGCTTCACCTTGCTTATAATTATGCTTTATCGCTTTGTTAAAGTATTCTATTGAATAGTCATAATCACCATATTTAAACTTCTTGTTCCCCTTTTTCATGGCCATCTTACCAGCCGAACAAGATGCCAGATAGAGTATTGAAAGCAATAATATGTAAGTAGTATTTCTTCTCATGTATTTATTATTTGCAGAAACTCTGCCGCAAGTAAATTATAGGCAAATTCATTTTTGCCTCGCAAATAATTTCAGATATGGCCTGTTTCAATTTCAATTGCATTTTGCAATTCGTTTTCTACAAAACCAAATTTAACGATTCAAATTGATTTGCTTTTGGATTTAAAACAAAAATTTGAATAATATAGTATTGCAGCAGCAAGTATTTTCAATTGATATGATCTTTAAAATACCTTTTTATCCAAGATTTTTTAGCTTTTAGTAGCCAATTTGATTCTAACTCATCCTTAGAGACAATTGCATTATTGAATATTTCGGTGTCGGAAGTTATTGCGCCTTGCGAAACCATACTTTTGATTTCTGAAAATTCAACCAGTTTAATAGTCATACTTTCTTTTATGGCTACTTTAGATCTCTCGAGTAAATTAATATTAAGCGCTTTTTCTAACTCACGGACATGATTTACTGATTTGTCAATAGAGCAACCACTTGCTTCATTTGTAGCTTCACTGACACCAATTATAATAAATTGATCATAAGATATTTTTATGCTTGATTCCAGGGTATTTCCGTGCGCCGTCCAATCCACCAAAAATATTTTTGTTTTTTCAATAATATAATCTTTTTCTTCCTCATTGAGTTTTTTGGAGGATTGGTATATCCATATTTTACTTTGCGGATCTAATTTTTCAAAAGAAACTAACATCTATTAAGGTTTATCCTGCAATATCAGGTAAATTATAAATACCTGCATTATTCAATTTAAAGATTTTTTGATTTGGCAATTAACTCTGCCAAATCCAATACTTTAACATCTTCCTCCCGCTCTTTGTTTTTAATTCCATCAGAAAGCATGGTCATGCAAAATGGACATGCCGTAGCAATGATTTCTGAATTAGTATTGAGTGCTTCTTCAGTACGTTCGACATTGATATCCTTTTTCCCATTTTCAGGTTCTTTAAACATCTGGGCTCCACCAGCGCCACAACAAAAACCATTTTGTTTGTTTCTTTCCATTTCTACAAGATCTGCTTGCAAGGACTGGATTAGTTGCCTTGGTGCATTGTAAATCTTATTAGATCGACCAAGATAGCAACTGTCGTGGTAAGTGATTTTTCTGTTTTTTAGTTCTTCTCCATCACCTATTTTTAGTCGACCATCTTGAATTAACTCGTTTAAAAATTCAGAATGATGAGTCACTTC
>CAZDRA010000209.1:0-2750 GCA_964507705.1 uncultured Roseivirgaceae bacterium
AATGCTTCGTATATTGGCATTAAAAATTTGCGCCTTCCGGTATGAATTAAAAACTCTTCCATGGCCGGAAAAGATGGGGCATATAAATGCATCGCACAATGAACATACCATACACCTAATATCTCTGCGTTCCCACTGTTGGTAAAATTGTATCTTTTATCCAGCAACGCCAACGACCCTTGAGATACATCTGCCGGAATATTTTTTATAAAATATACCCATTCATGACTCGACCATGTTGATGTCACATTCAAAACCTTTCCATTATTCCAATCGTCAATGGCCTGATCTACCTTTTCAAATCTTTCGGATGTTGCCTTTGGCAAACTCGCAGGTAGTCCCACTCCATAAACCCACTCCTCCAAATCATCCGGAGGAGCGATATTGTTTTTTTGAAAAAGGTTTACTTTGAGATACTCCATAAAGGCTTCTGTATAATTTGATTTGAAGGCAAATTCAGAAAAATATTTATTCATAAATTCATCAAACTTTTCTCTGCCGGTATATTGCTCAAGGTATTTGAGAAAAAAATACCCTTTGTCATATGCGATTGTTGTAAGGCCGTCATCAGGGTTTCTTCCTGCGAGATCAAGCTTAAGTCTGGTATCGTTTTCTTTTCCTGATTTCATGAAAAGGTCAACTTCTTCCAGCAATCCCCACATACTCAATGCCGAAAGCATTTCCTCATAATCATTGCCTTTGAGGGCTTCCATAATCCGGCTTTCGAAATATACCGTAAACCCTTCATTTAGCCAGAAATCATTCCATGTCGCATTTGTCACTAGATTTCCAGACCAGGAATGAGCCAATTCATGGGCGACTAAGGAAGTCAGGGATTTGTCGCCGGTAATAATGGTTGGCGTAGCAAAAGTGATACGTGGGTTTTCCATGCCACCGAAAGGAAAGCTTGGAGGAAGTACGATCAAATCGTATCTATCCCATCTGTATTTGCCATATAATTTTTCTGCGATAGACAGCATGTCATCCATCTCGCTAAATTCTTCTCTGGATTTATGCAACATCGAGTGCTCTGCATAAACACCTGTCCGTTCTCCTACCGATGCAAACCCTATTTTGCCAACCACCAAAGACATCAAATAACTGGGTATTGGCTGATCCATCTTAAAATGATAGTTGCCATCATCATTTATTTGCTGTGGGTTTTCGGCACTCATGAGCGCCAGAAAACCTTTGGGCACATGGACATTGGCCGTATAAGTAAACCTGACTCCTGGAGAATCTTGCAATGGAATCCAGCTCCTTGCTAATATCGCCTGCGATTGCGTAAATAAAAATGGTGCCGTTTTGTCTGTCGTTTGTTCGGGGTCGAGCCATTGTAGCGCCTCAGCCTGTTGGCTTGTGGTGTACTTAATTGTTACTTTGTTATCGGCATGCTGTAAATTTATTTGCAAGGCAGACCCGAGAATCGGATCCTCTTCCAACACGGAATATTTTGCCGGCTCACCTTCCGAAAAATATATTCCGTGAATTTGAAGATCCTTGGTATCCAGGGTTAAAAATTTGGCCGTTGAGCTTTTTTCAAATTCAATTTCTACAGTGCCTTCTATTTTTTTTATATCAAAATCAATCACCAAGTCCAGATCTAAATGCTTCACAACAGCTTCGGTTGGTCGCGAAAATGAATGAGGGTCATTTATGATTATATCCATAATTTCATCTTTATTTAAATTGCTTTGACAGGACAATAAACCGCTGCCAATTGTGATAATGATTGCTATCAATAGTGTTGATCTCGACATTGAATTCCGTTTAAAAAGCAAAAATGATCAATTATTGTTAGAACCTTAAAATTGGCATTCATTTTCTTAATTTTGGTTTTAAATCAATGGAATGACGCATACAATTTATGATGGAATAAATTTTACAAAAACACTCACGCGTCAAAAAACTGTCAACGCTTTTAAAACCTATCGGGGATTCACAAAAGCGCAAATAACGAAATCGCCAATTCACAATAGCTTACCATTTAGTATCTCCATTGAGCCCACCACATCTTGTAATCTCAGATGCCCTGAATGCCCAAGTGGCTTGAGGTCTTTTTCCAGACCGACAGGGATGTTGAATCAAAATACATTCAAAAAAATTATTGACGAACTCTATGGACATTTGGTGTATTTGATCATGTATTTTCAGGGAGAGCCTTATCTGAACCTTGGGTTTTTGGAAACTATCCAATATGCACATTCCAAAAATATATATACTGCCACATCTACCAATGCTCATTTTTTATCCAAAGAAATCGCCAAACAGACGGTAGCAAGTGGGCTTGGCAGGATAATAATTTCGATGGATGGAACCGACCAGAAAACTTACGAAAGCTATCGGAAGGGAGGTGAGCTATCAAAGGTAATTTCAAGTGTTGAAAATCTGGTAGAAGCCCGTAAAAAATTAAAGGCAACGACACCTTTTATCATTCTTCAATTCATCGTATTTGATCATAATATTCATCAAATCCAAGACATTAAAAAACTGGCACGAAAACTCGGTGTGGATAAATTAGAATTAAAAACCGCTCAAATTTATGACTTTGAGAAAGGCTCGGATCTTATCCCCAAAAACCAGGAGCATAGCCGATATCAACTTAGCGGAGAAAATGACTATACCATAAAAAGTGAGTTGCTGGATAAATGCTGGAAAATGTGGCACTCATGTGTGATGACATGGGATGGCAACATCGTGCCTTGCTGTTTTGACAAAGATGCCAAATACACCATGGGCAATATTCATGA
>CAZDRA010000209.1:2850-5002 GCA_964507705.1 uncultured Roseivirgaceae bacterium
AGCTCATCGATTACAGGATTAGGCGAATAGCTATAGTAATAACCGCCACAGCTATAACCGCCGGTTTGTAGAACATCAGTCAAGATTTGAACATTAGTACCACAGTCTGTACAGCAGGTTTGTGCATGTACAAACATTATTCCCCCGTAAGACGAATTGGTATTGATCAATGCCCAGTTTTGGCTGGAAGATATCTCGGTCATTCCATGAGGAAGTGTCCAACTATAGTTTGATGTGGAACAACCGCTACCGTTTTCAAGAATCAGTACATACATGGTATTTGGGCACATGTCCCATGTATCTACCTGCTGACCGGTCAGGTTATCCATAACAACCAGCGACACATCGCTCGGATCAGGGCCTCCGGCAATGAAATCCCTACTTACCTGAAGATCATCTCCACAAGGACTTAATGTGGTAAAAGTAAGCTGAGCATCTCCAATACTAGAACATGTACTCCTGAAAACTGCAGTTGCACCATTTCCTGAAGAGGGTGTAACCCGATTACTGGGACTAACAGTCCATGTTGTATTTGCTCCCAGAGGAGGGGGAGTGACAAGGGTAAATGTTGAGTTAGAGGTGCATACTATGGAAGGTCCAATGATATTAACACTTGCCAGATCTGTAAGACAGGAAGAATTTGCATTCATAAATGCTTCAATCCTGTTTGTGGATGCAGCGGAAAAAACCAAGGGATTTGCTTTATCACCTACGCACATTACTGTTGCATTGGCAGTACCACAAAACTGACCATCTCCGTGTAGCCCACCAAAACTGTGGCCTATTTCATGTGCAGTAGTTGTAAATTGATTAACCCAGTCTCTGCTGAAACCGTAAGCATAATCCGGTTCAGCACAAACAGTCTCAAAATAGGCTGAGCCCACATATCCATCTAAACCGCTACTTCTTCCAACAAATAAATGTGCTAAATCCTTATCAATATCCCCAAAATTATTTTCCCAATGAGTTCTCATCTCGCCAACCAATGCTGTACTGCCCGCTTGTGTTAAAGGATCGGCCGTATATGGGTCATTCACGGTGGTAAATACATTTTGAAATACTACAACAATTTCCAGATTAAATGTGTTTTGGTAAACACCCTGGAGCATATTGATAATTGCCAGGATCTGATTGTTGGAATTGTTGCCGTACAATTGAAACCATTCAAAATCAGCATCGGTGGCCAATTCAAGAATCCTACAGGTAGAAACAACGGATTGAAGCGCTAAGGCTGAAGATTCTACCTGAGATAAAAAAGCCTTTTCCTGTTCACTGGTTACCCCACATATTGACGTGTTGTTTTCTTGTACATCCCCGGCACGGTATGATATTATTATGTTTTTGTCACTGTTGTTTATAACCCTCTTCAATTGATCGAAATAATAAACTTCATGGTCAACGACAATAAAGCCTCTGAAAATTTCATCACTTATCGTTAACCTTACATTGTTTTCAGGGTTATCATCAATATAACCGGCATAAGTGATACAAGCTTTCTTTTCCTGTAGTACTTTGCTGTTTCCACTCGAATATATACTGGTATAATTGGAAGACCTTATTTCATTTTTAAATAAATTAAGGTTCCATTTATTTTGGCCGATTTGTAAAGAAATTCTTGTCCCTTCTTCTTTATTAACCATACGACTTAAAGCACTAAGATCCAGTTCGGCCATCTCATACTTTTTAAACCAACTATTCAGCTCTTTGTGTGTGGTAGGATCAGGGGTAATGTTTCTCCCCTGATTCACTTCTTGCGCAATGCTATTTCCTATTGTTAAAACAATAATCAGTATATAGATAATGGATAATTTTTTCATTGGTCTATGGGGTTTAGTTTTTGTATCATAGTTAGTTCAATTGGTATTGATAGTGCGTCACTAAATGGGTAATTATCTACGTTCCCACTAAATAAAATTTTTATTTGTTCTCCCTTATCGAGATTGTACTCCGTTTCGGGAAGGTTACATGGTGTCAGGGGTACATAAGTAACACTTTTGGAAAAGATGAAGTATTTAGGATTTGGAAGAAGTTGTCTTCCAACGGAGTCTATAAAGGTTAAAACCCCGGTCTCATTAGAAAAAAACTTAGTCTCACCAAGAACAGAAGAGTCACATGGAGGTAAAGGATTATTAACTTCATTGTTACAACCTCC
>CAZDRA010000210.1:0-4979 GCA_964507705.1 uncultured Roseivirgaceae bacterium
CCCGATTTGATACATGCATTTGCAATTCATGTGCATCTTACGCCATCAATATTAGAAGCAGCAAAGGATGCAGGTGTCCCTGTAGTAATGACTTGCAATGATTACAAACATATCTGTCCAAATTATAAAATATTTGATGGTGTTCATAATTGTGAGTCCTGCAAGGGCGGACTATTTTATAATGCGGTGTTAAAAAAATGCTGTAAAGACTCGTTGGTTTTTAGCGTGGCATCTACAATTGAGGCATATGTTCATGAACATAAAAAGGTTTATGACAGGCTGGTGGATCGCTATCTTTTTGCAAGTAAATTCATGCTCAATAAAACTAAAGAGTTTTGGGTTGATAAGTCAATTCAGTATGGAGTGCTGAAAAATCCATTTGATACTTCGCAATACCAACCCGAGTATCAGGGCAGTTATGCGCTTTATTTTGGTCGCATCATCAATGAGAAGGGAGTTGATCGTATTGTAGATGCTGCAAAGAAAGTATCCATGCCTATTAAGATTATTGGTGATGGCCCAGACTTATCAAAGTTACAGTTAGAGGTATCAAAGCATGCTCTTTCCCATGTAGAATTTCTTGGACCGGTGTGGGGTGAAGATCTTGATCAGATTCTTTATGGGGCTCGTTTTGTGATCGTACCTTCTCTGTGGCATGAGAATTGCCCATATGTAATTTTCCAGGCGTTTGCAGCAGGGAAGCCGGTAATAGGCTCACTTCGTGGTGGTATACCTGAGTTGATAGGGGAGGAACGCGGTTTACTTTTTGATCCCGATAGTGTTGAAGAACTTGCAGTCTGTATGGACAGACTATGGAATGATGCTGATGAATGTGGACGCATGGGGTTTTTGGCGCATGAATACGTGGAAAGAGAATTTTCTGATGATGTTTTTTATGCGTCAATTATGTCAAATTACAGGGCGGTGATGCAGTGAATATATTGATTCTCGGTGGGCACGGATTTATTGGATCCCATATCACTGAGGGATTAACAAATTCTGGCCATACATTGAGAGTGTTTGCGCGTAAACCTGCTGGATTTGAGCATACTGCCGAGTGGTTTGCTGGAGATTTTCTTGATACAGGCAAGCTTTCTGAGGCACTTGTTGATATGGATGCCGTCGTGCATTGTGTTAGTACAACCGTTCCAGCAACCAGTGTTTCTGATCCCATCTATGATATCGAGAGCAATCTAATAGGTACGGTTAAACTGTTACAGCTGATGCAGTCACAGGGTGTGTTCAGGTTAATTTATCTTTCTTCTGGTGGAACGGTTTATGGTAATCCTCTCTCTAGTCCGATATCTGAAAGTTCTCCCTTGAACCCTATTTCTAGTTATGGCGCGGTAAAAGTTGCTATTGAAAAGTTTATTGATATCTCAAAGATCAACTGGGGTGTTAAGCCTATAATACTTCGTCCCTCTAATCCGTATGGGGAACGTCAGGGTCATAAAGGCGCGCAAGGGCTGATCTCGACAGTACTGAATAATGTGATTAACTGTAGGCCTACGGTGATATATGGCGATGGTACGGCGATACGTGATTATATTTACGTAAAGGATGTGGCCGAATTAGTATGCAATGTACTGGATTCGGATCATTGTGGTGTTTACAACGCAGGCTCTGGTATAGGCTTTAGTATTAATCAGATAATTGAAACTATTGAATCGGTTACTGGCCTGACTGTTCATAAGCAATATAGAGAAAAGCGTGGTTTCGATGTTAGGGATATTATTTTAGATTGCAGTTGTGCTGAAAGAAGCTTCGGTTGGAAGGCTTCAGTGCCCCTGTCTTCTGGTATTAAGAAGCAATTTGACTGGTTGAAAAATTATAAATAATTGCATAGACAGATACCGCTCTTTGCAGTTATAAACAAAAAACAAACGTAGTGGTTTAATAACAGTATGGTTGCCCAGATAGATAAAGAATATACAAACCATGGCTATGGTAAGTTAATAAGACGCCTTGTCAGTTATGCCTTATTTGAAGGTCGTCCGCACACAACGAAGGGACAATGGTTTAATCCGGTTGTTTTTTTTATATTGCGAATATTGAATGCATTACCTGGATTCCCTAAATTAAAGCAACCAATATTCATTACCGGATTGGGGCGTTCTGGTACGACTATTCTGGGAATATTGCTCTCATTACATAAGGATGTCGGGTTTCTTAATGAACCAAAAGCAATATGGCGAACCATTGATCCAAGGCATGATATTAATGGTGATTACGTATCCAGCGGCGGTGTGTTCAGATTAAAAAAGGATGATGTGAATGAGAGTGCCAGGAAAACAGCGCATCGTATTTTTGGCCGATATCTTTCTATAGTTCGAGCAAAAAGGCTGGTAGATAAGTATCCCGAACTTATTTTTCGGGTTGGGTACCTGTTAGCGTTATTCCCCGATGCAAAAATTATATTTATATCCCGAAATGGAGTGGATGCAACGCATTCAATAGCTTTGTGGTCAAAGCGTCTGGGTGTAGAGGTTAATGGTCGAATCGACGACTGGTGGGGACGTGGAGACATCAAATGGACGTATCTGAGAGAACAAATAATATTACAGGATGCTGATTACAAGTCAGTTAGAGAAGACGTTAATGAGAAGCTTGATCATATTAATCGTGCCGCACTGGAATGGATTATTACAATGCGTGAAGGATTAAAGTGTCTGAGAAAGTACCCTGATTCAGTCATTCATTTTCAATATGAAAAATTAACAGTATCACCAGAAATAGAAATAAGCGGTTTATTAAAGCAATGTAACTTATCGCAGGATAGCTCCGTAATTAGCTATGCAAAAAAGAAATTATATAAAAATAAACTAAAGAAAAAACCGGATTTGTTGGCATCAATTCAAATTTTATTTGATGAAACGATGACTGAATTAGGTTACTACTCTGGGGAAGAATAAATATATGCAGAAAGCTATCAGCATCCTTGGCACCCGTGGAATTCCAGCGCAACATGGTGGTTTTGAAACCTTTGCAGAATATCTTGCGCCATATTTGGTGAATCAAGGCTGGAGAGTGACAGTTTATTGCCAGGACGATGGTGAGGGTGAAATATATGAGGATGAATGGAATGGAGTGCGACTGGTGCATATTCCTGTTCCACAGGAAGGAGCTAAAGGAACAATTATATTTGACTGGAAATCCACCTTACACGCCGCAAAAACAAAAGATCTGATTTTAACGCTGGGCTATAACACGGCGCTGTTCTGTATTATATACCGCATGAAAAGAATAAAAAATATTATCAATATGGATGGCATTGAATGGAGAAGAGACAAATGGACGTTTTTGGAACGGGCATGGTTATACATTAATGAGCGAGCGGGTTGTTGGCTCGGTAATCATCTTATTGCAGATCACCCTGAAATTAAAAATCACCTTGCGACCCGGGTAAGCAAGGATAAGATTACGATGATTCCCTATGGTTCAGATTCAATAGAATCAGCTGATATATCGGAACTTGATAAATACGGACTTGAGGAAAATGAATATGCTATTGTGATTGCCCGACCAGAACCAGAAAATTCAATTCTGGAAATTGTGACGGCTTTTTCCAGTAAAAAACGCGGTAAAAAACTGGTCATATTGGGTAACTATGATAAAGCTAATCCAGAATACAGTAAGATGATTAAGAGTGCAGCCAGTGAAGAAGTGATCTTCCCCGGCGCAATCTATGAGAAGTCAGCCATACAGGCATTACGTTATTATGCGTGTCTTTATGTTCACGGTCATACAGTTGGCGGAACTAACCCTTCATTGGTCGAAGCGTTAGGGGCAGGTAATGCAGTGCTTGCACATGATAATAAATTTAATAGGTGGGTAGCGGGTGCAGGAAACAAATACTTTAAAGATATCGATGAATGCAAAAGCAGGTTCGATGAATTGTTTGCAGACGACCAAATAATTGAAAAATTAAAAATTTACAGTAAAAAAGGCCACAAAGACAACTTTACGTGGTTTGAAATATTACAAGAATATCAAACCGTTATAAATAATAATTTTATCAAATAGCATAATAATAAGTTTAACTAGACTGCTCCACATTGAGGATGGGTAAGACTATGATTATAAAAAAAATGTTGAAAAAGTTAATCCCTGTAACATGGAAAAATCCAGTAGTAAATTTTGTATTTAAATTGTTGGACCCCGTTGACTATGTCGTTAGATTTATTCGAGGTATTAATTATTTACCCTTATTCTCTATTAGAGTAAGGTCAAATGGGTTTACAAATCAGTTTGGTGGAGAACGTTTTCTGGTTTTAGGTAAACAGATAGCTAATTTATTAAAGACTTATGCGTTAGTTAATAACAAGAGCAATGTTCTTGAAATAGGATGTGGTTGCGGCAGAACAGCTTTTGCATTAGTGGATGAGTTGGATGCAGGGACATATACCGGTATGGACATCGAAAGAATTTCTCTCGAATCATGTATGAAAAATAAATATCTAAAAGATAAAGGGTTTAAATTTGATTATTTAGATATTTTTAACGCCGAATATAATCCGCAATCAACTAATAAGGCAGATGAGTACAAATTTATATATGAGGATAGTTCCTTCGATAATATATTTTTAATATCGGTGTTCACACATATGATGGAAACAGATGTAAAAAATTATATAAAAGAAATTAGCAGGATGCTTAATAATGGTGGTACATGTATGCTGAGTACATTTTTAATGGACCAGGGTAGAGAAACGAATGGATTTTCATTTCCTTTTAATGAAGGTGCAACATACTATTATAATCAATCAATTCCTGAAGTAGCAGTTGGGTATTATCTGGATTTTTTTAAAAATGAATTTGAGAAAAATCAGATGAAGCTCGTTGATGAGCCGTTATTAGGGCTTTGGAGACATATTGACACAATTGAATCACAAACAGGTTTCTCTCAGGATATATTGATATTTAAAAAATAAATTAATGCATATTTAGTTGCTAAGAGGTTGTAAATTTTACCGTGTAAC
>CAZDRA010000211.1:0-4978 GCA_964507705.1 uncultured Roseivirgaceae bacterium
CCCCAATAGTCATGATTAACAGATAATATGGTTCCCTTCTCATCCTTATCATAAGAAGACTGATAGAACCGGTACCCTTTGTATTCCAAAATATTATTCATGAAAATTCGGTATGGTTTTTCTACATTATTTTTCTGGTCGATAAGTGTGATTTCACTAGCGAACGAAGAAGGACTCATGGAACCAGGATATCTGTCAAGCTGAAATTCATTAAGCCGTAAAGAAAAAGGTAGTACCCAGTCCTGTCGTCCAAATTTGAAAGACATATTAATTCCATCAATATTAATTTGCTCCCATACGCCCCATTTAAGAAAGATATCTTTTGATATATTTTCGTCCTCAATGCTAAGTTTAGCAACACTAATCCCATGTTGATGTCCATCATCATTTGGATCAGGTATATATGAAATTGACGCATTTTCAGCAAAATCCTTTACCATCAAATTCATACCTGGAAATTTAAATACCTGCCTTGAAAGTACAGGTAAAAACTCGCCAATAACAAGAGTTGAATCTTTGGTATTTTCTTTTACCATTGAGGTTGCTGAAACTTCGACAGATGATTTCATAAATAATTGTCTATCTTTTGGCATGAAGTGGATACTCCCCTGATTAGAGGTATCACCAAAGCTAACTGCAATGCCATTTAGAATTTTAGTTTCTCCATACTTTAGGTTGGTATTTTTCCGTCCTTTTTCTCCTGCGGTTACAAGACTCAAGATAGCTGTACCCTGCTCATTGGCAATAAGCGTTTCCACGGCATTAGGGATATAGCGCTCTATTTCGATCTGGAATGATCTGTTATTAAAATCGATGTTTTCACTAAATAGATTTTTGTTTACAGGAGACAACCAAATCCGTTTACTAATATTTTTATCCGCTGATCCGTTATCTAACTGGACATTGAAATAGGTATCTGAGGATGAGTAACGATCTGTAGTCTGTCCTTGCCTGATGTGCATTTGTCCCTCAAATCCCATATAGCGAGTTAGCGCAGCACCTATAATTATAATGATCAGTGAGAGGT
Organism: uncultured Roseivirgaceae bacterium; assembly: GCA_964507705.1. Classification (GTDB taxonomy): domain Bacteria; phylum Bacteroidota; class Bacteroidia; order Cytophagales; family Cyclobacteriaceae; genus JAAUQL01. Next base: position 1,028 of record CAZDRA010000211.1, read on the forward strand.
GGATAGCCAGTATGTTCAGTTTACTTTTTCTGTATAGCTGTTTAGTGAATATCATCCCCGAAAAATTGACGATCATCAACAGCATAAGCACCTCAAACCAACGTGCGTTATAGACGAGCATTTTAGCAGTGATTGCGTCAAAATCATTTTCTATAAAAGTTGCATATCCAATTGTAATAGCAAATATGACAAGTAGCATGCCCATGAAAGTACCCGAGAATAAAAACTTAGTAATCTTCATATTATGAAAAGTCAAATGGTTATGAAAAAAATTGTATCTGCAATAATTGGTATCATCAATTGAAACAATTATACAATACAAAATTAGGTATGGATTATGGAAGTAAACTATGACTTAAGTCGCATTTTGGAATTATTTATTTGTTCTTAAGCATTGTCTCACTAGTTGCACCAGCTTAAGTGGTTGGTTATTTTCAGTTATTTTTTAATAGCTTTTTTTTACCATTTTTATTTTAACTATCATAAGAATTACATATAAGTAGTGAAACCACACGGCCGACAACAGGGTAATTAATGTATAAACCATCCATAGAGGAGCATCGGTATCACCCAGACCACGATGTTTTTCTTGAACTAGTGGCACAGGTATCCCCCAATTTATTGTCCCTCTGGATTCAATTGTTCCATATAGTTTATCTTCCTCAATTTTTACAACAATTGTTAAAACCCCTACCGTGTCGCCCGGCATATCAATGGGAAACTCAACCTCTACTTTCCCATTTTCATTTGTTTTTTCCTTGCCAATATTGAGCAAGCTAAAGGTGCCTTTTATGTAAAGCAGAATATTGAGACCACTAATGGGAGACATTTGATTGTCTGAATCTATTGCATTTACATCCACCTCTATGTATTTTACTGTGTCTTTTTGGAAAAAGGAAACATCCAAATTCGCCTGTTTTACATCTATTTTTCTATTTGCCCCTTTTAGTGACGTGCTTCCATTGTATTCAACCACAAAAGTCATTATCCCCAAGGAATCTTTGAATACTTTTGGATTATCGGCAAAAACAAATATTGCTTCACCCTGCGCATTTGTCCTTATTTTATCCAGTAACACATTTGAAGTATCGTTAATAAAATAAAACAGGACTATAACATCACTTAAAGGACTATATCGTTTTTCTTTCACCTTGAGTGTAGCGACAAGGGTTTCTGTTTTGGTATGATCTTTGAAATATTCAACCCTGATTCTTGTCGTTTTCTTTTTCACTTTTTGTGCAAACACATTTCCATGGGCAATTAGTACGATCAGGCAGATTACTATAATATGTCTATACAAATATTTCATCCAAAATTTCATTAATTATAAATGCTGAATTTTTTCAGTCTCTTTCATTTTTGTATCCTTTATTTTTCTTTTTATTATCCGTTCCTCTACAGTTTTTCTTAATTGTACATAGTTCTTGCTTTCGTCAGTTTTTACCACAGATACTATGGGTATAAACTTGGAAAAAAGAAAAAACAACAGGCAGAACATAGCAACTCCTGCAAATGTCAGGAGCCATTCTATATACGTAGGTTGATAGTGGATGTATTCAGGTCTCATGTCCTGTAATGGCAACAATGGAGTTTCCAAGGTTGGAATTATAATAAGATATCGCTTAATCCAAAGAGCAATGACTGCAACTACAGAAACTGCTGTAATACTGTTAATATTTCTGAACTTTGGAATGAGGATCACAATTATTGGTAATACTACGCCAACAATTGCCGCAAAGAAAAACCACCACCAATATGTATCGGTATCAAAAAGTTTATACAATACTTCCATTTCCCAGGTCTCAGAACCATACCAACTGGTTAAGTATTCACTGAAGGTAAAATAACCATATAATGCTCCCAATATCATTAATATAATGCCGAGATAATTGAAGTGAATCTTAGTAATGTACGACTCCAAATGATAGAATTTCCTGAATACCCACATCGCAATGATCAGTACACCTGTACCTGAAAAAACAGCGGCAACCACAAAATAGGGAGCAAAAATAGTACTATGCCATCCAGGACGTAGAGTCATGCCGAAAATCCAGGCTAAAACCGAGTGAACAAGTACAGCCAGGGGTATTATAATAGCTGACATGATGTCAAGGCTGCGATCCAGATACCTGTTTTGTTTTGAGGTTCCATTGAAGTCAACAGCCAATAATCTATATATTTTTTTTCTCCAATTACTTTTAAATGGATAATCTCTCAATGCTGCTAAATCACGAATAGAGGCCAGATACAGAAATATGATACTCCCGATCAGGTAGGTAGTAATGGCCAATACATCCCAGATAATAGGTGATTGAATTCTTCCGAATAGTGCTAAATGATGTAATCTGTCTAAACGTCCCATACACAATAGAATATATGTAGGACCAATCAGGGTCGAAATAATCGTAATAATCTCTGCAATTCGTATAATGGGAGTTCGCCATTCCACTCGTAGTAAATGTAGTATACCGGAAATAAGCGCCCCTGCATAACTAATACCAATGAAGAAAATGAAATTTGCTATATATATTCCCCACACCACATTATCACGCATGCCGGTGACAATATGCCCCTCTACAATTTGGATAATTAAAGCATATACACCCCCTAGTATGATTACTGATAATACAATAAGCCATGTGACTCCCGACTTACTGATGGTTACCATCCGGGTGGCAAAATATTCCAAAGTTCTTGCAGATTTCAGGTCGAGATCCATAAAGTTTTAGTGCTTTTTGACTATGGAGTGTTTGTAAATTTCTTTTTGTTTTTCTGTCAGGGTTTTGAAGCCCTTTTCGTAATCAAACAAGCGCTCAACCGGCGGCAGATAATATACATTTGGCTGTGTTCCCAAATCAGCCATAAAATGATATCCTGCACGATCATAAATTAATTCGCTAAACCGGAATGATTCTGATCCGTTGGTCACAATATCTTCATTCTTATCGCCAAAAAATATTACACCATTCGGACATCCGGTAACACAATCGGGTAGTTTACCCTGCCGGGCCATATCCGGGCAAAAGTCACATTTGCCTACCGTCCCAACTCTATTTGGAACACTGGTTTCCGGGGAATATTCATTGTAAGCATGTGTGTTATCAACCTCCGGCTCCTTCCATTGGAAAACCCTTGAAGAATACGGACAGGCGGTCATACAAAATTTACAGCCAATGCAGCGCTCATTATCAACAAGGACGATACCATCAGTACGTTTATACGTGGCTCCTACAGGGCAAACTTTTACGCACGGTGGTTGATTGCAATGAAAACAAGGCTTGGGAAACCAATAAGGTGCAGTGTCATTACTGTCCTGCATCAGAAATACTTTTATCCACTCATCTTCAGTCGGTAGATTATGCATCTTCTGGCATTTGGTAACACACTTCCTGGCATTTCTGCACCTGGCGAGATCAATGACCATAACAAATTGCTTCCCGGGTATTCCTTTTCTTGCATCTATTGGAGGTGCGGTCTTATGGGTCACTTTGTGTATCGAAGATTGATCAACTTCAATTAATGTTCCTTCCGTGGTGAGTACTTTTACCTTCTCAATTGTTTTCCCAGTCTCATTCGGTTTAATAGAGCATGCGCCCAGACTTGCAGCAGTAGCGAGGATACCTTTTTGAAGAAAATTCCGTCGGCTATTTTTGGATTTCATTTTTCAATGGGTTTCCATTAAATAAATTGAATCATTTTTTAGTCTTCCATAATTCAAATAGTAATACTAATGTGATGTAAATTTTAGCAAAAGGAACTGACATTTATCAATCTCATATATGATATTTGTCATATCTCATTTCCCCATTTTTTAATTCTATTATGATATGACCTAAACATTACTGATAAATTTATTTTGCAGAGTAACAACTTATTTTTTACATGTTTCTGTTAGATTTATTATAAGATCTGTGTAATGATTCAACAAATTCTGAAACAAGCCTGTCAGTT